>JAYTHS010000369.1:0-1112 GCA_043732345.1 Frankiales bacterium
CGACCCGGTCGGCGGCGACCGCCTGCTCGGCCAGCTCGTCGGCGTGGGCGAGCGACCTGGTCGGGGTGACGACGACGTCGTGGCCAGCCAAGGATGCGCGCACGGCTGGCAGGGCGTGCAGGCCCCGCCCCCCTCCGGCGGCGGGGTTGACGACGAGCTGCAGCCGCACGTGGTCCTCCCAGGGTCGATCGCG
Organism: Frankiales bacterium; assembly: GCA_043732345.1. Lineage (GTDB taxonomy): Bacteria > Actinomycetota > Actinomycetes > Mycobacteriales > SCTD01 > RYN-111. The sequence goes on from JAYTHS010000369.1 coordinate 194, forward strand.
CCGGTCGGGTGGTCGCTGGCCGCGCGGCTCGGCCTGGCTCCCGGTGCGTGATGATCGCACCAGGAGCCGCTCCCTGGGTCGGTGACGCGTCAGCCGTCGAGCGGCGGGACGTGCAGGCGCAGGAACGGCGCGCGCTCCAGGATGGCCGTGCCGGCACGGTGCACGGCGACCGCGTCGCGGGTCAGCAGCCAGGACCAGGACCCGTCGGGTCGGCGCCGGGCCAGGAAGGCCGCGCGCTTGGTAGGTCCGCAGGCGAGCAGGGCCCACTCGTCGGACAGCGCGTCGTCGCTGCGCAGCGGCAGGACGACCGGGGCTCCGGGCCCCACCGAGCGGGGCAGGTCGGGCCCGAGCACGAGCGCCTGCGCGCCGGAGGTGACGAGCAGCTGCAGGCCGTGCAGCAGCCGGGGAGGTACCGGACCGGGGTCGGGCAGGACGACCAGTGCCATCGTCGTACCGCTCATCAGGGCGGTCGTCTCGACGTTGCGGAAGCGGACGTCGAGCGCTTCGCGGGACGCCGCCGTCCGGACGTCGTCGGGGCAGGCGGCAGCCGCCCGTCCGTAGACGGAGGAGACCGGTGCGGGTGCCCGCTGAGCGGCCTGCGGAGCCCTGAGCCGCAGGACGGAGGCACGCAGGTGCTGGGCGGCCTCGTCTGGAGCGAGCGTCATGGTCCCCCTATCGGCGCTCACCGGTGATCCCTTGACGGGTCGCCGTACGGTAGGCACGTGCCCGACCTGGTCCCGCCCGGCTGGCCCGCGGAGGTTCTGCCCCCGCAGGTGGAGAACTGGGTCCGCAGCGCCGTCGCGTGGCTGTTCGACCTGTGCCCGCCGGACTACCGGGCCCACGAGGTCCTGCGCCACCACCCCGTCGTGTTGGCCCGCTTCGCCGCCGGTCACGTCGAGTCCGGCGTCGAGGCGGCGCG
>JAYTHS010000370.1:0-1112 GCA_043732345.1 Frankiales bacterium
TGTGACCGGGTGATCCTTCTGGAGCACGGCCGGGTCGTCGTCGACGGCGAGCCGGTGGAGGCAATCCGCGCCTTCCGCGAGGCCAACAGCGACGAGAGCGAGCCGGCAGCGAGCGAGGGCACCGGCGAGCTGGAGATCACCTCGGTCACGGTCCGCGACAGGAGCGGGGAGCTGCGACGCGACTTCGTCCCGGGCGACGACGTGACCATCGACTTCGAGGTGACCGGCCACCAGCCGGTGGAGAGCTGGGTGTGCGGAGTCGAGCTGCGCAACCACGTCGACGCGCTCATCTACGGCACCAACAGCGAGCTGCTGGGGGCGACCCTCCCGCCGTTCACCGGCGGCACGCAGCGGCTGCGCTTGACGCTGCCGTCCATCCCGATGACCGAGGGGCAGTACGCCATCACGGTGGCCGTGCACGCGCCGGGCAGCGCGAAGGAGTTCCACCGGCTGGACCGGGTCGCCGGCTTCCGGGTGAGCTCACCCACGACGCAGACCGGTGTGGTCTACCTCCGGCCGACGCTCCAGGTGAGCTGAAGCCGGTCAGCCCGCTGCGGCCGAGGCGGTACGTCCCAGGTCGGCGGCGACCTGGGACAGGCGCGCCTTCATCCGCGTGCCCACCGCGGCGCGGCTGAACTCCGACAGGATCGTGTGCCGTGCAGCGTCACCGAGGCGCCGGCGCTCGGCCGGGCGCTCCAGCAGGTGCCGCATCCAGCGGGCGGCCTGGTCGATGTCCGGGTCGGCCCAGAGCTGGCCGGCGCGGTACAGGCCCGTCATGGCCGGGTGAAACCGGTGGTCGGAGTCGGCGATCGGCACCAGCCGGTAGCCGACCTGCAGGCTGTTCCGGGAGGTGCAGAAGTCGACGTTGGCGCTGTAGGCGGTCGCGATGACCGGCTTCGCCAGGCGCATCGCCTCCGCCATCCCGAGCCCGAAGCCCTCCGAGCGGTGCAGCGAGACGTACACGTCGACGCTGTGCAGCAGCGAGGTCATCTCTGCGTTGGTGAGGTCGTCGGTGATGAGGATGCCGTTGACGTCGGCGACGGCGCGGTGCAGTGCCTTCTCCAGCTCCGGCAGCCAGTCGAGGCGCATCGCCTTGACGACCAGCGTCGCGC
>JAYTHS010000371.1:0-1110 GCA_043732345.1 Frankiales bacterium
CCAGCACGACCACCCGATGGGCAGGCATGGATGCGCAGACCAGGCGGTACGGCGCTGCCCTCGCGGCTGCCGTCGTCTGGTTCGGCTCCCAGCGGGTCGTCGGCGGTCACTCCTTCCTCGGCCAGGGGATCAGCAACGCGGGGCTGGTGGCCGTGGCGCTGCTCTCCGGGCTCGCTTGCGCGGTCCGCGCCCACCGTCGCCAGCAGGGCCGGCGTGCCTGGGTGCTGATCGGGTTGTCTGCCGCTTCTTGGGGTCTTGGCCAGCTCGTCTGGACGGTGTACGAGACGGGGCTGGGCCGGGAGATCCCCTTCCCGTCGTACGCCGATCTGGGCTACCTGGCGAGCGTCCCGCTGCTCGTGGCGGGCCTGCTCTCGCTGCCGGGCAGCCCGCAGCGGCTGGCGGGGCGGCTGCGGCTGCTGCTCGATGGGTGCATCGTGGCGACAGCGCTGTTCATGGTCAGCTGGGAGCTGGTCCTGTCGGCGACCCTGAGGGCCGGTGGTGACACACCGCTGGCCGTCGTCATCAGCCTGGGTTACCCGGTGGGCGACGTCGTCAGCGGCACGGTGGCGCTGGTCGTGCTGTCCCGGGCCCGGCACGGCAGCCGGGTGCCGGTGTCCGCGCTGCTGCTTCTGGTCGCCGGCTCGGTGTCCAGTGCCGTGGCTGACAGCGGCTTCGCCTACCTGACGCTGCACGGGACCTACTACAGCGGCCACCCGATCGACCTGTTCTGGTTCACCGGCTACCTGGCGGTCGGGCTGGCGGCCAGCACCCCGGACCGCTCCGGACCGCAGGAGCACGAGCACGCCGCCTCGGCGCTGTCCGCGACCGCGCCGTACGTCGCGGTGGTGGCCGCCCTGGCCGTCGACATTGTCCGGCAGGTCGGACACGGCCAGCTCGGGATCGTCCTGACGTGGGCGACGATAGCTCTGGTCGCCCTGCTGTCGCTCCGGCAGGTCCTGGCGCTCCGGGAGAACGCCCAGCTGACCCGATCGCTGGAGCAGCGGGTCCTCGACCGCACCAACACCCTCGCCGCCCAGGAGGCGTGGTTCCGGACGCTGGTGCAGAACCTGTCGGACGTCGTCACCGTCGTCGACCCCGACGGCATCGTGA
>JAYTHS010000372.1:0-1106 GCA_043732345.1 Frankiales bacterium
GGTGGACCCCACCCGCTCCTGCAGCCACTCCCCGGCGCTGGTGGTGACCGGCGTCAGAGCGAGGACGGCCACGGAGAGCAGCGCATTGGCCCCGGCGAAGCGTCGCCGGAGCGTGGGGCGAAACACGCTGAGCACGAGCACCAGCGCCGTCAGCGGGACCAGCACGACGATCGCGTGAACGAGCAGGATGTGCGCGGGCAGGCCGTCAATAACGTTCACGTCAGTCCTTTATTACGGTGAAACGATGCAGGGGCCGACTTCGTCTCCATCGTCCCCGGTGCGTTGGTGCAGCGCACCTCGAGTCAGGGACGGACAGCCCGGACCACGCGTGCTCGCCACGACGGACGGCGTCGTAGCGTCGCCAGGCGTTCGGCCCGCAGCCGCGCCACCCCTTCGACGTCGAGATCGCCGAGCGGGCGCCCGAGCGCGCGTTGCAACAGCAGGTCGGCCAGGGCCGGGTTGCGGGCGAGGACCGGTCCGTGCAGGTAGGTCGCGACGATGCTGCCCTGCCGGGCGCCCTCGACGTCCACGTCGGCGCCGTTCCCGACCCCCTGCAGGACCCGGGCCAGCGGCTGCGCGTCCGGGCCCAGCCGGGTAGCCCCCCGGTGGTTCTCGAAGCCGGTGAGCAGCTCGTCCAGCGGACCCGCGATCGGCCGGGCGACAACCTCGCCGATCGCCCGGGTCTCCCGCGGACTGGTGGTGACGTCGAGCAGCCCGAGGCCCGAGTACGCGCGGCCGTCCGATCCGAGGACCTCGTGGCCGAGCAGCTGCATCCCGGCGCAGACCGCGAGCACGGGACGTCCCGCCTCGACCGCGCGCGCCAGACCCGGCTGCTGACGCAGGTACTCCGCCGCGGTGCGCCCGGATCCGTCCTCGGCACCCCCGACGAGGTACAGGTCACAGCTCTCGGGGATCGTCTCGCCCGCCTGGACGGAAAGCACCCGGGCCGGGATGCCCCGCCGGACCAGCCGCTGATGCAGGACCACGACGTTGCCGTTGTCGCCGTACGTGCCGAGCAGCTCCGGGTAGATCACCGCGATGGTGACCTCGTCGTCCCCGCTCACCGTGAGAGCCGGGCGAGCACGTCGCGGAAGGCTGTGTAGTTG
>JAYTHS010000373.1:0-4000 GCA_043732345.1 Frankiales bacterium
CTCAGCGACCAGCTGGGCGCGGTACACGGCAGTGAAAGTGCGACGAACCGGACGCGCCGCTGGGTCTGGCTGCTCACCAACCTGGCCGGGACCGGCCCCATCCTCAGGCCCTTGACCTCTTTTACTGTTGATCACGATCATGGCTCCTGTTACGCCCTACACGGTGAAACCCGGTAGCTCCCGGGTGTCTCACGCCAGCCTGACAGATAGGGCACGCGGTCCATGGGGGCACGCCGGTCAGGATCCTTGCCGACTGATCAGCAGATGGTCAGGACCTCGGCGCCGGTCTCGGTGACGACTAGGGTGTGCTCGAATTGCGCCGTACGGGACCGGTCGGCGGTCACCGCCGTCCAGCCGTCGTCCCACATCTCGTGGTGCCAGTCGCCGATCGTGATCATCGGTTCGATGGTGAAGGTCATCCCGGGCACCAGCTCGGTGCGGGCCTGGGGGTTGTCGTAGTGGTAGACCTGCGGCTCGCTGTGGAACGCCGTACCGATGCCGTGGCCGACGAAGGCCCGCACGACGCCGTAGCCGTGCCCCTCGGCGTGGGCCTGGATAGCCTTGCCGATGTCGCGGACCCGGCCGCCCGGCCGAACGGCGGCGATGCCCAGGTCCAGGCACTCGCGAGTCACCTCGACCAGTCGGCGCGTCGCATCGTCGGGCTCGCCAACGAAGAACGTGGCGTTGGTGTCGCCGTGCACCCCGTCGAGGAAGATCGTGACGTCCAGGTTGACGATGTCGCCGTCCTCGAGGACGGTCGAGTCGGGGATGCCGTGGCAGATGACCTCGTTCACGCTGGTGCACAGCGACTTCGGGAAGCCGTTGTAGCCCAGCGGTGACGGGTAGCCGCCGCGGTCGATGCAGGCCTGGTGGCACAGCGCGTCGAGCTCGTCGGTCGTCACCCCGGGCCGTACGGCGGCCCCCACCAGCGCCAGGACCTCCGCCGCAGCCCGACCGGCGACGCGCATCCTCGCCAGCGTCTCGGCGTCCTTCGGTGCCCCGGACTCGCGTCCCTTCGGACGGCCCTGCGGGTCCAGCGCGTACGACGGCCGGGGGATCTCGGCGGGCACCTCGCGGCGGGGGGACTGCCGTCCCGGCTTGACCCAGCCGGCGGCGAGCCGCTCGCGCTCCGCCGCCGCGGCCTGCTCGGTGGCGACCCGCTCGGGGTTGAGGTCGGCGATGCGGTGGCAGCGCTTGTACTTGCGGCCGCTCCCGCAGTGGCAGGGATCGTTGGCCGCGAGGGTCGGTGCAGTCATGGTGGAGCCAGCGTACGGCGGGTCAGACCGTTCGGGCGGTCGCGGCGACGGCCAGCTCGCCCAGCACCTGCCGGGCGGTCTCGTCCAGGGGTGCGGCCGCGAGAGCCGACGTGGCGTCGGCCATCAGCGTGTCGATCATGGTCTCGACCCGGGTCACCGCCCCGGTGTCGGTCAGCACCTCGCGCAGGGCCGCGACGCCGGCGGCGTCCAGGTGCGGGTCGCCGAGGTGGCGTCGTACGACGGAGGCCTGCGCCGGGCTCGCCTGCTCCAGGGCCATGGCCACCAGGGCGGTCCGCTTGCCCTCGCGCAGGTCGTCGCCCGCGGGTTTGCCGGTCACCGAGGGGTCGCCGTAGACGCCCAGGACGTCGTCGCGCAGCTGGAAGGCCTCGCCCAGTGGCAGGCCGTAGCCGGACAGGCCCACGAGCACGTCGGGACCGGCACCGGCGAGCCGGGCGCCCAGGTGGAGAGGCTTCTCGATCGTGTACTTCGCGCTCTTCCACCGGGCGACCCGCAGGGCCCGGTCGACCGAGCCGCCGCCACGGGCCTGCTCCAGCAGGTCGAGGTACTGCCCGCCCATGAGCTCGCTGCGCATCTCGTCGTACACCGGCAGGGCACCCACCAGGCCCGGGTGGCCGCTCGAGCGCAGCATCTGGTCCGACCAGGACAGGCACAGGTCGCCGAGCAGGATCGCGGCACCGGATCCGAAAGCCTCGGGGCTGCCGTGCCAGTCCTCGGCCCGGTGCATCGCGGCGAAGCGACGGTGCACGGCCGGTAGGCCGCGCCGGGTGTCACTGCCGTCCATGACGTCGTCGTGCACGATCGCGCAGGCCTGGAACAGCTCCAGCGAGGCGGCTGCGACGACCAGCGCGTCGCTGTCGGGACCGCCCGCTGCTTGGTGCCCCCAGAAGCAGAACGCCGGCCGCAGCCGCTTGCCCCCCGCAACCAGCTCGACGAGCGCGTCGCCGAGCGGGGCGAGCTCGTCGCTGACCTGCTCGAGGCGGGGCAGGTACGCGCCCAGGAAGTCGTCGAGGGCCTTCTGCACGCGCATCCGCAGGTCGCAGCGGTCGACGGCACTCATGGGGCGCGAGGCTACCGGTGTCCCGATACCTTGGGGAGATGTCCAGCCGTCCGATCAGCGAGCTCCTGGCGACAGGTGAGCGCACCTTCTCCTTCGAGTTCTTCCCCGCCAAGACCGCCGACGGCGAGCGACAGCTCTGGCAGGCCGTCCGGGAGCTCGAGTCTCTGCGGCCGTCGTTCGTCTCGGTGACCTACGGCGCGGGCGGGTCGACCCGCGACAGCACGGTCGCGATGACGGAGCGCATCGCGACCGAGACGACGCTCAACCCGCTGGGCCACCTCACCGCTGTCGACCACTCCGTCGCCGAGCTGCGGCGCGTCGTGGGGCAGTACGCCGACGCCGGCGTCCGCAACGTGCTGGCCCTGCGCGGGGACCCGCCGGGAGACCCCCGGGCGGAATGGCAGCCGCACCCACAGGGGCTGGCCCACGCCCACGAGCTGGTCTCGCTGGTCAAGGCCAGCGGCGACTTCTGCGTCGGGGTTGCGGCCTTCCCCGAGAAGCACCCCCGGTCGGTGGACCTCGAGAGCGACGTGGCGTTCTTCGTAGACAAGTGCCGGGCCGGTGCGGATTTCGCTATCACGCAGATGTTCTTCCGTCCCGAGGACTACCTGCGCCTGCGGGATCGGGTGGCGGCCACCGGCTGCGACGTACCGATCATCCCGGGCGTCATGCCGGTCACGAACGTCGCGCAGATCGAGCGCTTCGCGGTCCTGTCGGGTGCGGGGTTCCCCGCCGACCTCGCCGACCGGCTGCGCGCGGTGGCTGACGACCCGGTCGCCGTGCGGGCCCTCGGCGTGGCGGTGGCGACCGAGCTCTGCGACACGCTGCTGGCCGAAGGGGTGCCCGGGCTGCACTTCATCACCCTGAACCGGTCGACCTCCACGCGTGAGGTGTGGTCGCGGCTGGGCCTGCCGGCGGCCGCGTCGTGAAGCTCACCCACCATGTGCGCACCTCAGCCTCCCCGGCCCTGGTCTGGAAGACGCTGGGTCGCCCGTCGCGGTGGCCCGAGTTCGATGTCTTCCTGCGCGGCGTGCGGGGGGTCGACGGTCCCGCGACGCCGGGGCAGCACCTGGTCGGCGTCGCCCGGGCGCTGTCGCTGGGCATCCCGCTGGACGTCCTCGAGGTCGACCCCGAGCGTCGCCTGGTCCTGCGGGTCCGGACCGTCCCGGGTCTGACGGAGGAGGTCACCTTCGTGGTCACCCCGACGGTGCGGGGAGGCAGCGACATCCGCGTCAGCGTCGTGCTGGAGGGCCTGCTCGCCCGTCCCGCGGTGCTGCCCCTGTGGCTGGCGAACGGCCTCAACGCCCGGGTGCTCGCCGCGCGGACCCACCGGGCCGCGAAGGCCCTACGGCGCACGGCTGTGGCGTGACGGGGATCGTCGTCCTGGTGGCGGCCGGGCTTGCCCTGGTCGTGGTGGCCCTGGTGACCGCCCGGCGTCCCGTGCACGAGCTCCCGAGCCGGGAGGGGTACTTCGACCGCTGGCAGGTCCTGCACGGCGGTTACGACCCGCGCACCGGCAACCCGTGGCTGCGTGGCTGGCTGTCGATGGTCTACCGGATCGCCCGTCCGCTGGCCCGTCGTGGGGTGCAGCCCGACGTCCTGACGGTCTCCTCGATCTGGCTTGCCGGTGCGGTCTTCGTCCCGGCGCAGGTCGGCGGGCGGTGGG
>JAYTHS010000374.1:0-12599 GCA_043732345.1 Frankiales bacterium
GGGGAGGCCAGCGAGGTGCCGCCCACAACCGTGCCCCGGCCCCGGTAGACGATCGCGAGCCCCGTCGATGGGTCGGCCTCGGAGGCGACGTCGGGCACCGACCTGCGGCCGGTCACGCCCAGCCCCTGCTGGAACGCCGGCTGCGAGAGACGGATGGCCGAGAAGCCCCCACCCGAGCCGTCTCCCTGGTAGCTCGGGACATCCCTCGGTTCGGGAGCGGTCCCCCACCCGCGCTCGGAAGACGCCGGCAGGGTGGTCCCGCCCACGCCGACCACGTTCACGTCGGAGGCGGGGAAGTCGACCGCAGGCGTGGTGTTGTCGGGGCCGGGGTTGTTCCGGTCCGCGCAGTCGTAGCCGCCCGAGTCACCAGAGGCCGCGAAGACGGTCACGCCGGCGGCCACCATCCGGGCGACGTCCCGGCTGTAGGCAGCGCGGCTGGTCCCGTCGGTGTATCTCTCGCAGGACCCCCACGAGGTCGAGAACACCTGGAACAGGTGCGCCTCCGCGTCCGTAGCCGCCTGGTCCATCAGGGCGGTCACGCCGCCCAGGCTGTTGTCCCCGAAGTAGGCCCGCTGGGCCGCCTCGGGCGCGGTCGCGAGCAGGGCCTCGGCGTCCAGTGCCACCTCGATGTCGCCACCGTCGACCGGCATCCGGACATCCGCGGGCGTGACCGGGAGGACAGGGATCTCGGTCAAGTGGGCGATCGCACCCGTCGCACGGGCGTAGGTGTAAAGGTCGCTGCTGTCCCACCCGGACAGGTTGAACGTCGCGACCGTGACCCCCGCGCCTCGCCAGGAGCCCGGGACGCCGTAGGCCCGGCGCAGGCTGTCTCCGTCCTGGGTCCCGGCGGGGGCGCCGGGCAGCGGGGTGTGTCGGTGCATCGCGGGCCGCTCGTCCAGACCCACCACCCCGACGACCGCACCCCGCAGGACGGCGGGGACCGTCGGGGTGCTGGTGGCGTGGCGGTAGCGGTGCCCGTGCGCCACCGTCGTTGTCAGGGTCGAGCCGAAGGCCGCGGCCAGCCGGGCGGGTGCCGCCGCGACCGTCACGCTCCACGCGTCGGCCCGCACGACCCGCAGGCCACGGCGCGCGGCGAAGCGCTCCGCCGCCGCGCGGGTCGACGGGACCGGCCGCAGTGACGCGACCGCGGCCTGGCGGGCGTGCGCCTGCGGCGGGTGCAGCCTGGTTGCCGCCAGGGCTGTCAACCTCGCGGCCGAGGCCGGGGACTGCGCGAGCTCGAGGACCGCGGTCAGCTCGTCGCTCGCGGGCGCTGAGGAGGCGGCAGCCGGGCTCGGCGCCGCAGGGGTGGCGGCAGCCGGAACGGGCGCTGCGGAGGCGGCCAGCAAGCAGCCCAGGGCGGCGAGCGGGGCAAGCGTGGCCAGCGGCCGGTGCAGCACAGCGGTTCTCCGAGAGAAGGGCACCACCCAGGGAACCACGACTTAGCCGTCGGGATGCCGCTTTCGCCACCTGCGCCTTGCAGCCGGGGGGTCGGGCGGGGCGTACCAGCGGGCCAGCTTGCCGTCGAGGGAGACTGCTCGCAGCCGCCGCTCGGCAGCGGCGCGTGATCTCGTCGTCGCCACGACGAGCAGCCCGTCTCCGTGCTGCAACCGGGTCTCCGGCCCGGGGACCACCCCCCGGCCGGCCCGGACGACCAGCGATAGCACCGCCCCGTCGGGAAGGCGCAGCTCGTCGACGTAGACGCCGTGCAGGTGCGACCCCGGCCGGACGACGACATGCAGCAGGTCGGCACCGACCTGCTCGAGCGGCGCGGCCTCTACCTCCAGGTCGAGCGCCTCAAGGGCCTCGACCACCCCGAGCCGTCGGCCCAGCCACGGCAGCGTCGGTGCCTGCAGGAGCGTGTAAACCACGACGAGGACGAAGACGGCGTCCAGGACTGCATGCGCCCCAGGCACACCCGCGGTCACCGGGACGATGGCGAGCACGATGGGGACGGCGCCCCGCAAGCCCGCCCAGGCCAGGAACACCTGTTCGCGCACGGGGACGCCGAACGGGGACGTCGACACCAGCACCGCGAGCGGCCGAGCCACGAGGGTGGCGACCCCGCCGACGAGCAGCGCCGTCGGGACGGCGGACAGCAGTCGGTCCGGGGAGACGAGCAGGCCCAGCAGGACGAACAACGCCAGCTCGGCGAGCAGGGACAGTGACATGGCGAAGCCGAGGACCGCCCGCCGGTGCGGCAGCGGGGCGTTGCCCACGACCACACCAGCGACGTAGACCGCGAGGAACCCGCTGGCGTGCAGCACGCCCGCCACGCCGAACCCCAGCAGCACCAGCCCGAACGTCGCAAGGGGGTAGAGCCCGGCACTGGGCAGCGCCAGCCGGCCCAGGCTCGCCCGGCCCAGCCCGCCGACGGCGAGCCCGACCAGCAGCCCGACGACCAGCTCGTAGAGGACCAGGGCGAGCGCCGACCCGAACGAGGTGCTCGCCCAGTCCCGCGACGAGACGACGGCGACCAAGACGACGACCGGCGCGTCGTTCAGGCCCGACTCAGCCTCCAGCACCCCACTGACCCGCTGGGTCAGGGGCAACCGGCGCAAGACCGAGAAGACCGCCGCCGCGTCGGTCGACGACACGACAGCGGCGAGCAGCAGCGCGGTCCGCAGGTCGACACCGAGCACCAGGACCGCGGACCCAGCGACCACCGCCACGCTCACCGCAACGCCCACCGTCGACAGCACCAGGGCCACGGGCAGCGCGGTCCCGACCTGGGTCCACCTCGTCGTGAGACCACCTTCGGCGAGCACGACGGCGAGCAGCACCAGCCCGAGGTCCGACGTACGGCGGTAACCCGCGAGGTCATGGCCCACGCCCGCGGCGCCCACGGCCAGCCCCAGCGCGAGGTAGACGAGCAGCGACGGCAGGCCGCTGCGGCTGGAGACACGGACCCCGAGCACAGCGGTCAGGAGCACTCCGCACCCGGCCAGCACCAGCAGCGCGATGTGCGAGTCCACGCCCAGAGCATCCCAGTGCGGCAGACTGTCGGGATGCCGCGTCGACCGCACTGGGCCGGGGAGCTGGTCGTGGTCGTGCTGCTGCTCGTCGTCTACGACTGGGTCTCCGCGCTGGCCAGCACGCGGGCGGTCGCCGCCGTCGCGCACGGGCGCCGCATCCTGCAGGTCGAGCACCTGGGGCTGGAACGGGCCGCCGACCACTGGCTCGCCGGGATCGCGTGGCTGCAGGCCCCGGCGTCGTACTACTACGACCTGGCACACCTGGCGGTCACGATGGCAGTGCTCGTCGGCTGCTGGGCCTACCGGGTTCCGGGCTACCGCAGGGCGCGCAACGCGCTGCTGGCGATCAACCTCGTCGGGCTCGCGGTCTTCCTGCTCTACCCGGTCGCGCCACCGCGACTCCTGCCCGGTGGTGGCTTCTACGACATCGTCGCGAACTCCGGGACGTGGGGCGCCTGGGAGGCCGGCGGGGGCGTCTCCGACCGCGCGAACGAGCTCGCGTCGATGCCCAGCCTGCACGCGTCCTGGGCGGTCTGGGTTGCCCTGACCGTCGCGACGATGACCACCCGACGGCGCTGGCGGGCGCTGGCGTGGGGGCACGTCGCGATGACCTGCGTCGTGGTCGTCGTGACCGGCAACCACTACGTCCTGGACCTGGCCGCGGGCGCGCTCACCTGCGGCGTCGCGTGGCTGCTCAGCCCGCTGCTCGTCGTACGCCGGAGGCCGCCCGCGAGCTCCCCCGCCGAGACCGAGCTCGTCGGCGTCGACTGACAGCCACCTCACAGGTGCTTCACAGACAGGTGGCACCGGAGCAGGCGATGCTCGTCGTATGACTGAAGCGAGACTGCTCGTCGTCGACGACGAGCCCAACATCGTCGAGCTGCTCTCGGCGTCCCTGCGCTTCGCGGGCTTCGAGGTGGCGACGGCCCCGGGCGGGCTCGAGGCGATCGAGGTGGCCCGGAGCTTCCACCCGGACCTGCTCGTGATGGACGTGATGATGCCGGGGCTGGACGGCTTCGGTGTCGTCCGCAGGCTGCGCTCGGAGGGCGTCCGGACGCCGGTCGTCTTCCTCACCGCAAAGGACTCGACCGAGGACAAGGTCACGGGCCTGACCCTCGGCGGCGACGACTACGTGACCAAGCCGTTCAGCCTCGAGGAGGTCGTCGCCCGCATCCGCACCGTCCTGCGCCGGGTCTCCACCAGTCCGTCCGCAGCCAGCCACCTGAGCTTCGCCGACATCGAGCTCGACGAGGACACCCACGAGGTCTGGAAGGACGGGGTGCTGGTCCCGCTGTCCCCGACGGAGTTCAAGCTGCTGCGTTACTTCATGCAGAACCCGGGCCGGGTCCTGAGCAAGGCCCAGATCCTGGACCACGTGTGGCACTACGACTTCGGCGGCGAGGCCAACGTGGTGGAGTCCTACGTCAGCTACTTGCGCCGCAAGGTGGACACGTCCGAGCCGCGCCTGCTGCACACCCTGCGAGGCGTCGGCTACGTGCTGCGCCTGCCCCGGTGACCTCGTCGGCCCGGCGGACCCTGTCGGACCGCACCCCGCTGCGCACCAAGCTGGTTGCGGCGGTCGTCCTGCTGTCGCTGCTCGGCCTGGCCGTCAGTGCCGTCGCGGCGACCCGGGCCCTGCGCGGCTACCTGCAGAACCGGGTCGACCAGCAGCTGCTGGCCTACGCCAACGGGACCGTCCCTGTCGGCAGGGGCCGCGGGGGCCCGGGCGACGACCGCTTCAACACGGTCTACTTCCGGGTGGCCGCGCTCGGCCGCGAGGTGGTTCCCGACGGGCTCGTCGGCCCCCGGGTCCCCGCCTTGGTCGCGACCCGACCCGTGACGGTGTCCGCCAGGGCAGCGCGGGAGGCGCCCTGGCGGATCATCGGGGCCATCGACCGGGACGGTAACCCGGTGGTGCTGGGCCTGTCGCTCGGCGAGGTCCGCCGTACGACCTCGCGGTTGCTGCTGCTCGAGACCGTCATCGGGACGGTCGTGCTGCTGGCCCTCGCCGGTGGCGGCTGGTTACTGGTGAGCTCCTCGCTGCGCCCGCTCGCGGAGGTCGAGCAGACGGCCGGCCGCATCGCTGCCGGTGACCTCGGCCAGCGCGTCCCGTCAGGCGACCCGCGCACCGAGGTGGGGCGGCTGTCGCAGGCGTTCAACACGATGATCGGACGGATCGAGCTGGCCTTCCGAGAGCGGGAGGCCTCCGAGGCCGAGGCCCGGACCTCCGAGGACCGGATGCGCCGGTTCGTTGCCGACGCCTCCCACGAGCTGCGCACGCCGCTCACGTCGATCCGCGGGTTCGCCGAGCTCTACCGGCAGGGAGCACTCACGGAGCCGCAGAACGTCGCGCGAGCCATGGGCCGGGTCGAGGACGAGGCCGCCCGGATGGGCCTGCTCGTCGAGGACCTGCTCCTGCTCGCCCGGCTGGACCAGCAGCGCGCCCTCGAGCACGAGCCCGTCGACCTGCTGCAGCTGGCTGGGGACGCGGTGCACGACGCGAGCGCCGTCGATCCCTCCCGGTCCGTGCAGCTCATCGCCGACACCCCCGACGCCGAGCCGGTCGTGCTCGGCGATCAGGCCCGGCTGCGCCAGGTCGTGGGGAACCTCGTGGGCAACGCACTCATGCACACACCCCCCGGTACGCCGGTGGCTGTCCGCGTCGGGACCGAGCCGGGCTGGGCGGTGCTGGACGTCGTAGACGCCGGGCCCGGGATCTCTGCCGCCAACCGCCCGCGGGTCTTCGAGCGCTTCTTTCGGGCCGATGCCTCCCGCACCCGGGTGGCCGGGGGCAGCGGGTTGGGATTGTCGATCGTGGCGGCGCTGGTGGCCGCGCACGCCGGGACCGTGGAGGCGCTGGAGACGCCCGGTGGCGGGGCGACGCTGCGCGTCCGGCTGCCGCGCCAGGGCTGACCACCGGCTCGGTCGGCTGAGCGCCGAGACGGCCCGGGCACTCGTGCGGGGACCCCAGGTCAGCAGCCGTGCAGCACAACGTCGCTGCCGGCGCGGGTCTTGCGCACCTCGACCTGGGCCGGGATGCGCTGGCGCAGCTCGGCGACGTGGCTGACGAGCCCCACGACCCGGCCTCCCTCGCGCAGTCCGTCCAGCACGTCCATCACCTCGTCGAGGGCATCCTCGTCGAGGGTCCCGAAGCCCTCGTCGACGAACAGCGCACCGATCCGCGACCCCCCGGCCTCGGCCGTCACGACGTCGGCCAGCCCGAGGGCGAGGGCCAGCGAGGCCAGGAACGTCTCCCCACCGGACAGGGTCGCGGTGTCGCGGTCCTGGCCCGACCAGCCGTCGCGGGCCAGCAGCCCCAAACCGGACCGGGAGCCGCCGCGCGCCGCGCCGTCGGTGTGCACCAGCGAGTAACGCCCCTGTGTCATCCGCAGCAGGCGGGTGCTCGCGACCGCAGCGACCTCCTCGAGGCGGGCGGCCAGCACGAACGCAGTCAGGGTCATCTTGAGCCCGTTGGCTCCCTGTCCCGCGCACAGGTCGGCCAGCCCGCGGACCTCCCTGGCCCGCTCCTCGAGCGGCACCAGGGCCGCCAGCCCGGCGTCGAGCTCGGGCAGCAACCTGGACAGGGCGGCCACCCGCTGGGCGGCCCGCGCCTGGTCGGCCAGCACCGTCTCGAGCGCCGCGTCAGCCTGGGTGACCGCGGCCTGAGCCTCCGTCACCGGCGCAGGCTGCGACAGGTCGACGTCCAGGGCCGGGTCGGCCAAGGCGTCCGCGACAGCCGCGGCCGTGTCGGCTGCCGCCCTCAGCTCGGCCGCCGCCGCGTCGTGCCACGCTCGCTCCCGACCCGCTGCCGCCGCCTTGACCGGTCCCGCGAGACCAGCTGCTGCACAGGCACTCTCGGCCTGTGCATCGGCACGGTCCAGCTCGACCTGGGCGGCGGCGAGCTGCTCGTCCGCCTGCAGGGCAACTTCGGCGACCGAGACCAGCTGGGCGACGCCGGCCAGCGCGGCGTCGAGGTCCGCTGCCCCGGCCAGGGCCACCGCGAGCGTGGCCCGCGCCTGGTCGGCCCGGACCTGCGCCTCCTGCTCCCGCCGCTGGGCGGCCTCGGAGCGGGAGGCCGCCGCGACCTCGCGCCCGATCGACGCCTCGCGCTGCGCGTCGACGGCGACCAGCTCGGCGGCCAGCTGCTCCTGACGGGCCGCCTGGTCGGTCGCAAGCGCCAGGTCCAGGTCCAGCCGGGTCAGCTCGTCGTCCACGGCCCCGAGGTCGCGCCCTAGGGTGCGGGTGGCCAGCTCATCCTGCCGCGCTCTGAGGCCGGCCAGATCTGCGTCGAGCTCGGCGACCACCTGCTGCGCCCGCTCGGCGGCCTGCCTCGCCCGCTCCTCATCGTCGGCGCTGACGCCCTCGTCGAGCAGCTCGCTCGGGTCAGGGTGGGCGAGCGAACCGCACACCGGGCAGGGGGTGTCGTCCTCCAGCGCAAACGCGAGCCGGGCCACCATGGAGTTGATGCTGGCCGTGCGCAGCTCGTGGGCCTTCACGCCGAGGGTCAGGGCCTCCTGGCCCGCGGCGAGCCGCCGCTCCTCGAGGTCCCCGATCCAGGGCGTGAGGGCAGCCAGGGCGAGCAGGTCTGGGCGCACGGTGAGCAGCGCGTCCTGCCGGGCCCGCAGGGTCGGGATGGTCGCGGCGGTCTCCCTGGCGGTCTCCAGCTGCGCCTGGACCCCGGCCCGCCGGGCTGGGACCTGGGCGAGCAGCAGCTGGGTCGCCGTCACCTCCGTGAGTGCGTCGGCCCGCTCTCCCTGGGCGACGGCGACCTCTGCCAGCGCCGTACGGCGGGAGAGCTCGACGGTCCGCAGGCCCTCCAGCAGACCGCCACGGGTCCGACCCTGCTCGGCCGCACTGCGCAGTCCCACCGGGTCACCGTCGGGGTCGAGGCCGACCGCAGGCAGGGCTGCCCGGGCGACCGCCGCGCTGCGCAGGTCACCGTCTCGGGTCGCCCGGCGCTGACGGGCAGCCAGCAGGGCGGGTGCGACGGAGGCGGCCCGAGCAGCAGCGTCGAGCTCGGCCTGTAGAGCGGCGCGCTCGGTCGCACCGGCCTCCAGCTCGGCACTGCGCTTCAGTGCGGCTGCCCGGCGCTCCTGACGGGAGGCGAGGTCGACGGCCGAGGCGGCGAGCGAGCGGGCGTCCTCTCGCACCAGGGTGGCCGCGACGACGTCCCGGTCACGGTCCGCCCGCTCGACGTCGGCAGCCTCGACGAGCCGGGTGGCCCACGTCGACCAGCCGTCCTCGGGGACCTCGTTCCCGCCGACCTCACCCAGCCGGGCGGCGACCCGGGACAGCGCGACGCGAGCCGCGGCCAGTCCCTCGCTGGTCGTGCGACGCAGCTGGGCGAGCCAAGCCTCGGCGTCGGCGAAGCGCTCGGTGGCGAACAGCTTCTGCAGGACCTCGGCGCGCTTGGCGCTGGGGGCGCGCAGGAACTGCGCAAAGTCGCCCTGGGGCAGCAGGACCACCTGGAAGAACTGCTCGGCGGACATCCCGACGAGGTCGACGATCTCCGCGTCAGCCTCCCCGACACGGGACGAGACGATCGACCACGCACCGGACAGCTGCTCCTCGAGCAGCACCTTCGCCTGCTCGGTAGTGGTGCCGGTGCCGCGGGTCTTGGCCCGGTCCTGCTGAGGAGAGCGGGTGATGCGCAACCGGCGGCCGGACAGGGTGACCTCCAGCTGCACCTCTGTGCGGACACCCTCCGCGGCGTGGTCCGAGCGCAACCGCTTGGCGTCGTTGCGGACGCCGGGCACCCGGCCGAACAGCGCGAAGCCGAGCCCGTCCAGCAGCGAGGTCTTGCCGGCCCCGGTCTGCCCGCGGAGCAGGAAGAGCCCGTTTGCCGACAGCGCGTCGAGGTCGACGGCGACGGTCCCGGCGAACGGCCCGAAGGCCGTCAGCCGCAAGGCGTGCGGCCTCATGCCGACTTCCCACGGCCCACGTCTGGCACGGCCGTGCTCACGCGGACATCGCCCGGCCCACGTCCGGCCACAGCCGTGCTCACGCCGACACCACCCGGCCCGCCTCGAGCGCCTGGTGCAGGAGCAGCTGCTCGCCCGCGGACGACGCCGTACCCCGGACGTGCGCGACGAAGGCCTCCCCGATCTCGAGGTCGGAACGGTGGTGCAGCCGGGCGGAGTACGACAGGTCGTCGCGCTCGACGCCTGCGGGCTCGTGGGTCAGGACCAGCACGTGGGGGAAGCGGACCGTGAGCCGCTCCATCGCCGCCTCGGGCCGGGCCACGTCGGTGAGGGTGACCGACAGCCAGTCGGACTCCTGGGCGGCGAACAGGGGGTCGGCCAGTAGGTCGGCCAGCTCACCGCGCAGCGTCGACAGTCGGCGCGGGACCGGCGCCTCGACGAACGCGACCTCACCCAGGCCGCCCGAGTCGTGCAGCGACACGAGCCACGAGCCCTTGGTGTGACGGGCCTCGGAGAAGGAGTAGGCCAGCGGGGAGCCGGAGTAGCGCAGGCCCGGCCCGAGCGTCTGGGCGCCGTGCAGGTGGCCGAGCGCCGAGTAGGTGAAGCCGTCGAACAGCGAGGTCGGGACGGCGCCCACCCCACCGACGGTGATGTCCCGCTCGCTGTCGCTGCCCTGCCCACCGGCGACCCAGGCGTGGGCGAGAACAACCGCGGACGGCGTCGTACATGCCGTGCGGACCCGGGCGAGGGCTTCCCCGAGGACCCCGGCGTGGCCCGGGGCGTCGCCGAGCTCGCCGCGGACGGCCTCGGGCTCCAGGTAGGGGACGGCGAAGAACTGAACGCCGTCGATCATGACCGGCTCGGCGCACCGGTCGACCCGGGTGCGCAGGTAGACGCCGCTGGCATCGACGAGGCCGGCGCCGAAGCCCAGGCGGCGGGCGCTGTCGTGGTTGCCGCTGATCACGACGACCCGGGCGCCGGTCTCGCGCAGCCGGGTGAGCGCGGACCCGCACAGCTCGACGGCGTCCAGCGGCGGCACCGCCCGGTCGTAGACGTCGCCCGACACGCACACCACGTCGACCCGCTCGGCCCGAGCCGTCTCGACGAGGTGGTCCAGGAAGGCGGCCTGCGCGTCGCGCAGGTCGGCGCGGTGCAGCGTACGACCCAGGTGCCAGTCGGAGGTGTGCAGCAGGCGCATCCCCTGACCGTAGGTCCGGGGTCCGACAAGACGGCTCTGGCCGCCACGACGGGCGGCCAGAGGGCGGCGGAGGTGGGGAGATTTGAACTCCCGATGGGCTTGAGACCCAAACCGCATTAGCAGTGCGGCGCCATAGACCGGGCTAGGCGACACCTCCCTGCAGGACCAAGGTCCCGACGCCCGGGGAGCATACCTGCGGGCCACCGTGCAAGAAACGGACCACCGGGGTCGCCTCTGCCGGCTGACGGCACCCCGTGATCAACGGAACCGGCACGGGCGCGGGGGCGCCTCCACGACCCCTGCTGATTCCGTTGATCACGGGGGTGGGGGTCCGGTGAGCCTCAGCGGTGCTGCAGTGCGTCGCTGAAGACGCCGAAGAGCGCGAGCAGACGACCATCCAGCGCGGGGTCGTCGCTCGTGCGCTTGTAGCGGTCGAGGAACGTGCGTTTGCGGTTGACGCTCAGGACCAGCCGCCCGTCCGGCGTACGACCGTCGAAGTGGAACTGCCAGGAGATCGGCAGCTCGCCCAGGTCGGGTAGGAGGCCGAAGATGCGGCGCAGGACCGTCACGAGCTGGTTGCGCTCGGTGACGGCGACGTCGGGCATCGTCGGGGCCGACAGGACGTACGACGACCTCAGCAGGCTGGCCTTGCCGAGCTTGCGGAAGCGGCCCACCTCGACGCCAGCCGAGTCGGTAACGACGTACGTCGCCCCGATCTCGAGGATCTTGCGGGTCTTGGCCTCTGCCAGCACCGTCGTCTTGGCGTCATCGCTAAAGAGGGTGAAGTGCTCACGCAGAGCCCGTAGCTTCTGGCGGGCAAAGCCGATCTGCTCGTCCTTCGCCGAACCGCTGCTGTCGTCGGCGAACAGCCGGTAGACCCGGGCACCGAGCTTCGGCTTCTGCTCGAGGCGCAGGGTCAGCACCGGCAGCCCAGCATCGGCCGCTCCGGGGGCCGCGCGAAACGAGCGGGGCTGGTAGCCGGCTGTCATTCACGGATGCTTGTAGGCGACCGCCCTACTCGCTGGCGTCGAGCGCATCCTGATAGGCCACCGCGAACTCGCCCCGCGCGTCGTCGCCGTCGTCGCCGTCGTCGAGGTCGACGAGCGGATGGTCCTCGGCGCGCACGATTGAGGTCACGTCCTGCGCGTCGAGCAGGTGGGGGTGGCCCCGAAAACCACTGCGGACACGGACGACTCCGTCCGGGAGCAGGTCGACCTGACCGAGGAAGTGATCCTCCTCGGTCTCGACCACGACGAGCTGGTTCATCCACAAACCGCTCATGACTGCCCCTGACGTCGACGATGACATTGCAGGAGTATCTCAGATCCGCGGGACCGGCCTGGGTCAGCATGCCGATCACGGCCGAAACACGTGTGTCAAGGCGAGGAGCCACGACGGATGGCACTGCAGGAGCGAGCCCGGCAAACTGTCGACGTGGAACCCTCCAAGCCCTGCACCTCCTGCGGTCGTGAGATCACCTGGCGCAAGAAGTGGGCCCGTGACTGGGACCAGGTGAAGTACTGCTCGGACGCGTGCCGACGACGCCCTACGACGACGCAGGACACCGAGCTCGAGGCGGCGGTGCTCGCGCTGCTGGCGGCCCGGGCGCACGACGCGACCATCTGCCCGTCCGAGGCAGCCCGGCAGGTTGGGGGCGAGCAGTGGCACGAGCTCATGGAGCCGGCCCGGGCCGCGGCCCGGCGCCTGGTCGCGTCCGGCCAGGTCGAGATCACGCAGGGCGGCCGGGTCGTCGACCCCTCACGGGCCAAGGGACCGATCCGGGTACGTCAGGTCCGCTGACCTGACGGCGTGATGAACCGGCCGGTGCGGGGCATCGAGCCCTTATGCAGCGGCCGCGCGGGTCAGCGCCCGACGTGGGCGCCCGCAGGCCTCGCACCGGAGGAAGCCTGCGCACCTATCTGTCCATCGCCGTGTCAGCAGCAGATCGTGGCCTCGGGCACTTTGTTGAGCATTCGGCGGGTGGCATCCACGGGCACGGCTGTCTGGGGTCCCGTTGTCACCGGGAGAGGATCCTGGCAAGCACCTGGAGCCGTCCTGACCAGGGCAGGGGTCAACGGGCGAAGGTGCTCGTCGTCCAGGCGGCCCCACCGTCGGTGCTGGTCCACAAGGTGCGACTGCCCGGCGGCAGCCAACGGCCAAGCGCGTCGTCGCTGAAAGCCAGGAACCCCAAAGAGCCCAAGGACTGCGTGGCCCCCGCGGCTTGGGCGACCTGCCTCCAGGAGCGCCCCGCATCGGTGGACCGGAGCAGGTGCAGCCGGCCCGCGGAGCCGACCTCGGCGACGAGCGCAGAGGCCGACACACTGAGCTGCTGGGCGGTCACGCCCGTGGGCAGAGTGCCTGCGGCGCCGTACGTCACCCCGCGGTCCCGCGATACCCGGACCGTCACCGTGCCGGTGACCGACCGGGCCTGGCAGAGCACGGCGAGCGAGCCGTCGGGACCGATCGCCGCCGACTGCGCGTCGCTCTCGGTGGGCGAGTTTGACGTCG
>JAYTHS010000375.1:0-1101 GCA_043732345.1 Frankiales bacterium
TTCCTCAACGTCGCGACCAGTTCGCTGAAGGTCGACGAAAAGCTCAGCGCTGGGAATTTGCGCGACCTGGCCCTGCGGCTGCGCAACTTCCAGTCCAAGAGTGTCCTGTTCACCACGGTGCCGGTCGCTGACATCGGCCTGAATGTGCCCGGCGTCGGCTCGGTCGTCCAGATCGACCAGGTGGCCGCTGCACGGCTCTTCGACGCTTTGCGCGCCGACCAGGCCCCGAACAAGCCGGCCCCCAAGGGCCCCCGCCCTTCGGCCAACCCGCTGACCGTCCCGGCGTCGGCCATCCGGGTCCAGGTCTTCAACGGCAGCGGCGTGGCCGGGCTGGGACGGCGGGCCTTCGCCGACCTGGCGAGCGTCGGGTTCGCGACCGTGGGCACGCCGAGCAACCGGGGGACGGGAGCCGGCCAGACCGTCATCACCTACGGGTCCTCGCGCACGGACTCCGCCAAGACACTGGCCGCAGCCCTGCTGGGGTCGGTCCTGCGTATGGACCCGACGCTCTCCGGCACGCTGGAGGTCGTCATCGGCAGCGGCTACACCACGGCCCGGCCGGTCGTCGTCGGCCCCGCCACCTCTGCAACCCCTGGGACCACTCCCACCCCTGTCGTCAGGACCGCCTCGGAGGACCCCTGCTCCGGCGCCTGACCGCTGGTCTGGTCGCCGACGGGGACGTGTCGGCTCCGCTGCTGACCTACTACGCCGGCCCGGACCGGGTCGAGCTGTCCGGGGCCACGACGGCGAACTGGGTGGCCAAGACCGCCAACCTGCTCGTCGACGGTCACGGCTCCCCTGGTCGGGTCGGGCTGCTGCTCCCACTGCACTGGCAGGCGGTGTGCTTCCTGCTCGGCGCCGCGGCGTCCGGGGCGACGGTGGTCGTGGCCTCAGATGCCGCCGGCCTCGACGGGTGCCCGCTCGCGTTCGTGCTCGCCGAGCACGCCGGTGCGGCCCTGGACGCCGGGGTCGACGACGTCCTCGCCGTGTCCGGCCACCCCCTCGGCGCCCGCGCGACCGGGCTGCCGGCGATGGTCCTGGACGCAGCCGCCGAGGTGCCCGGGCACGGTGACCACTTCGGTGGGCCGCACCCCCTGACGG
>JAYTHS010000376.1:0-1100 GCA_043732345.1 Frankiales bacterium
CAGCAGGCGGGCCTGCTCGATGGCCATCCGCGACTCGGCGATCTGCTGCTGCACGACGCCCTGCTGCGCCAGCGGCTTGCCGAACGCGACCCGGGAGACGGCTCGCTCGCACATGAGCTTCAGCGCCCGCTCGGCGATCCCAAGGGAGCGCATGCAGTGGTGGATCCGGCCGGGTCCAAGGCGGGCCTGGGCGATCATGAAGCCGTCGCCCTCGTTGCCGATAAGGTTGGTCGCCGGCACGCGTACATCGGTGAAGCGCAGCTCGTTGTGGCCGTGCTGGTCCTGGTAGCCAAAGACCGGCAGCGCCCGGACGTTCTCGACGCCCGGGGTGTCGAGCGGGACCAGGATCATCGACTGCTGGCGGTGGACCGTCTCGTCGGGGTCGGTCTTGCCCATGACGATCATGATCTTGCAACGAGGGTCGGCCGCCCCGGAGATCCACCACTTGCGACCGTTGATGACGTAGTCGTCACCGTCACGGACGATCGAGGTCGAGATGTTGGTCGCGTCCGAGGAGGCGACGTCGGGCTCGGTCATGGCGAAGGCCGAGCGGATCTCGCCCTCCATGATCGGTCGGAGCCACTGCGCCTTCTGCTCGGCGGTGCCGAACATGTGCAGCACCTCCATGTTCCCGGTGTCGGGGGCGGCGCAGTTGATGGCCTCGGGAGCGATGTGGATGGAGTGGCCCGTGACCTCGGCCAGCGAGGCGTAGTCCAGGTTGGACAGTCCGGAGACGTCCGGCAGGAACAGGTTCCACAGGCCGCGCTCCTTGGCTTTGACCTTGAGTTCCTCGACGACAGGCGGCAGCGTGTGGTCGCCGTAGCCCTTCTCGCGGCGGTATTCCTCGTAGAGCACCTCGGCGGGGACGACCTCGCTGTCCATGAAGTCCTGCAGGCGGGCTAGGTAGTCCTTGGCCTTGGTCGACGGTTCGAAGTCCACGGAGGGCCTCTCTGTCAGCGGGTTCGGTGACCCTGAGCGTGCCACTGCCGGGCGGTTGCCGACCACTCGCCCCCCGTAGGCTCGGCGAGATGAGGATCCCCGCCGGAGACCTGGCCCCCGCCCGTCGCCGTCGGTACGGCGGGACATACGGTCGCCGCCGC
>JAYTHS010000377.1:0-1099 GCA_043732345.1 Frankiales bacterium
TGGGCGTTCACGCGAGCCTGCGCTCGAGCTGGGTGGACCACTCCGCGACGATGCGGGCCCGCCGGGCCGTGTCGTCGGTGAGCGTGTTAGCCAGGGCCAGCCCGCGGGCGAGGTCGAGGGTGGCCTGCACGGCCTCGCGGACCCCGGGACTGCCTTCGCGGGCCCCGAGCAGCTCCACGGCGAGGCGGTGGCTCTCCCGCCCGAGGTGGCTCTGCAGCGGAATGACCAGCTCGCGGAGGGCGGTGTCGGTACGCGCGGCGACCCACAGCTCCAGGGCCGCGGCGAACAGCGGGCTGACGTAGAAGTCGACGATGAGGCCCACCACGGCCGGTGTGCTCACCGGGCGGCCGAGCGCGTCGGCCCGCGCGCGCAGCTCGCGCACGCTCTCCGCTCCCACGTGCTCCACGGCCGCAGCCACGAGCTCGCCCCGGCTGGCGAAGTGGTGCAGCTGGGCGCCACGGGACACCCCGGCCCGCCCCGAGACCAGCGTCGTCGTGGTCCCGGCCCAGCCCACGTCGACGAGGCAGTCCACCACTGCCTGCATCAGCTTGAGCCGGGTGTCCCGGCTGCGGTCGGCCTGCGTCTGGCGCGGGCTCGTCGCAGCGGAGGTGGTCACGGCGCCGACCCTCCCCCGATTGTTACAAACAGTCAAGCCTGCTTGTTCGATGATGAACGCCGTCGTACGGTCAGCACCTGCAACGGAAGGGGCTCACCGTGAAGCTGGGACTGTCGGTCGGGTACTGGTCGGCCGGACCGCCGGAGGGGGCGGCGGCGCTCGTGGCGAGGGCGGACGACCTGGGGCTCGACTCCGTGTGGACCGCGGAGGCCTACGGCTCCGACGCGCTGACTCCCCTGGCCTGGTGGGGCTCGCGCACGAAGCGGGTTCGCCTGGGCACGTCGATCATGCAGATGTCGGCCCGCACCCCCACCGCTGCGGCGATGGCGGCGCTGACCATGGACCACCTCTCCGGCGGCCGGTTCGTGCTGGGCCTCGGCGCGAGTGGCCCGCAGGTGGTCGAGGGGTGGTACGGCCAGCCCTACCCGAAGCCGCTGGCCCGGACGCGGGAGTACGTGGACATCGTCCGGCAGGTGTTCGCCC
>JAYTHS010000378.1:0-3987 GCA_043732345.1 Frankiales bacterium
GCTCGGGCCGGCCCTGGGCGGGACGCGCTTCTACCCCTACACCGACGAGGCGGCCGCACTGTCCGACGTCTTGGCCCTGTCCCGAGCGATGGCCTACAAGGCGGCCTGCGCGGGCGTGGACCTCGGTGGCGGCAAGGCGGTCATCCTCGGGGACCCGACGACGATGAAGACCGAGCCGCTGCTGCGGGCGTTCGGGCGGATGGTCGAGTCGCTCGGTGGTCGCTATTACACGGCCTGCGACGTCGGCACCTTCGTGCAGGACATGGACGTGATCGCCAAGGAGACCCGCTTTGCGACCGGCCGCTCTCCCGAGAACGGTGGCGCCGGAGACAGCGCTGTGCTGACGGCGTACGGCGTCTTCCAGGCGATGCGGGCGGCGGCCGAGCACGCCTGGGGCAGCCCGTCGCTGGCCGGCCGCCGGGTGGCCGTCGAAGGGGTCGGCAAGGTGGGGTTCCACCTGGTCGGGCACCTCGTGCAGGACGGCGCGACCGTGGTGGTGAGCGACGTCAAGGCGGCCGCCGTCGAGCGGGTCCTCACGTCGTACGACGGAATGACGGCGGCGGGGGTCAACGGGGTGACGGCTGTGGGGGTCGACGAGCTGCCCCTGCTCGACGTGGACGTTTATGCCCCCTGCGCGCTCGGCGCCTCGGTCACCGACGAGCTCGTGCCCCAGCTCCGGGCCCGGGTCGTCTGCGGCGCGGCCAACAACCAACTGGCACACCCCGGGGTCGAGAAGCAGCTGGCTGACCGGGGCGTGCTCTACACGCCCGACTACGTCGCCAACGCCGGCGGGCTCGTGCAGGTCGAGGACGAGGCGCTGAACGCGACCTTCTCCTTCGAGCGGGCCAAGGCCAAGGCCGGCCGGATCTACGACACCTCGCTGCAGGTTTTTCGCGTGGCAGACGCCGAGGGCGTCCCCCCGGCCGTGGCTGCTGACCGCATCGCCGAGCGCCGGATGGCCGACGTCGGACGGCTGCGGAGCTTTCTGCTCCCCGACCGCTCCTAGTCCGCGCCACAGCGAGCGCGGCCGGGGTCGTTCGCCCAGGCCCGGAGCCGAGGTCGGGCAGCGCGCTCGACCGGCACGCCCGTCGCCAGCAGGGCGTACGTCAGCTCCCCTCGCTCCTCGACCCAGGTACGAGGTGCGCCCCGACTCGTCCACCCATGTTCGAGCCGCGCCCCGACTCGCCTTCCCATGTTCGAGCCGCGCCCCGACTCATCCACCGACGTACGAGCCGTGCCCCGACTCGTCCACCGACGTACGAGCCGCGCCCCGACTCACCCACCAACGTCCGAGCTGCGCCTGGGCAATGGGCCCTTTGGTGGGGCGCGGGTCGTACGTCGTTCGCCGGGGTGGGTGGTGACAGCCAGACACCACGGACAACCTGTGCCCCTCCCCAGCCCCCCCGCGGACGGGGCGCACCTCGTACGTCGGTGGAGCGGCGCGGACGGGTCCGGTGCGGTCTGGGGTGTCCACCCCCCGCCGACCCTGTAGATTGATAAGCCAGGTCTCGCACCGCGGGGTCTCACCTGCCGGTACCAGTGTCGAGGGGGTCTAGCCATGGGGCGCGGCCGTGCCAAGGCCAAGCAGACAAAGGTTGCGCGCGAGCTGAAGTACAGCAGCGGCAGCCTGGACCCTGAGGCCCTCAAGCGAGAGCTCGCAGCGTCGACGGTTCCTGGTGGCCTGTCCAACGCCGGCCAGGACGATGACCTCGACGACGACGAGGACGACCGCTGAGCGTTTCGGTCAGGCGGG
Organism: Frankiales bacterium; assembly: GCA_043732345.1. Lineage (GTDB taxonomy): Bacteria > Actinomycetota > Actinomycetes > Mycobacteriales > SCTD01 > RYN-111. The sequence continues at coordinate 1,754 of JAYTHS010000378.1, forward strand.
ATGGGCCCCAGGGTGGGTCCCGTCGAGCACCGCACTGCCGTCCCCTGCGACGACCTCCCCGATCACCCACGACGGGACGTGGCGGGCGGTGAGCAGGGCAAGGGTCCGGTCGACGTCCTGCCCAGGGACGACGGCGACCATCCCGACGCCCATGTTGAAGGTCCGCTCCATCTCGGCCTGCTCGACCCGGCCGCGCGCCTGCACCAGCGCAAAGACCGCCGGCGGGGTCCAGCTAGACCGGTGCAGCTGCGCCGACAGGTCCTCCGGGAGCACCCGGGAGAGGTTGGCGGCCAACCCGCCACCGGTGACGTGCGCGAAGGCGTGCACCTCAGTCTCGGCGATCACCGCCAGGCAGTCCTGGGAGTAGATTCGGGTCGGCTCGAGGAGCTCCTCACCGAGGGTCCGCCCGAACTCCTCGACGACCGCCTCGAGGTGCAGCCGGGAGCTGCCGTTCAGCAGCACGTGCCGGACGAGGGAGAAGCCGTTGCTGTGCACGCCAGATGACGCCATCGCCACGACGACGTCACCCTCGCGGACGCGGTCGGCCCCAAGGACGCTGTCCGCCTCAACGACCCCCACGCCGGTCCCGGCGATGTCGTAGTGGTCGTCGGCCATCAGGCCAGGGTGCTCCGCGGTCTCCCCGCCGACCAGGGCGCACCCGGCCCGCAGGCACCCTTCGGCGATGCCCCCGACGATCGTAGCGATCCGCTCGGGCACGACCCGTCCGACCGCAATGTAGTCCTGCATGAACAGCGGTTCGGCGCCGCACACGACTAGGTCGTCGACGACCATGCCCACCAGGTCGATGCCGACGGTGTCGTGCTTGTCCATCGCCTGGGCGATCGCCAGCTTGGTGCCGACTCCGTCGGTCGAGGAGGCCAGCAGCGGATCGCGGTACTTCGCGGTGTCCAGGCGGAACAGCCCCGCGAAGCCACCGAGCCCCCCGACCACCTCGGGCCGGGTCGCCCGTGCGACCTTGCTCTTCATGAGCTCGACCGCCCGGTCGCCCGCCACGATGTCCACCCCGGCAGCGGCGTAGGACGCCATCGCCACGCCGGTCGCGTCGTAGGTGTAGCTCGTCCGGCCCGACGGTGACGTCACGGCCGGCTCAGCGCGTCAGCGGGTCGCACGTCCGCTGGTACCTGGCGGGCGACTCCCTCGAGGACATGCTTGCCAATGACGTCCTGCTCGGGCAGGGCGATCGGGTAGTCGCCGGTGAAGCAGGCCCGGCACAGCTTGTCGGCAGGCTGGGCGCTGGCCGCGGTCAGCCCCTCGAGGCTGACGAAGGCCAGCGAGTCTGCGCCGATGGAGGCGCGGATCTCCTCGACCGACAGCCCCGCGGCGATGAGCTCGGCCTTGCTGGCGAAGTCGATGCCGTAGAAACAGGGGTTCATGACCGGCGGTGAGCTGATCCGGACGTGGACCTCGCTGGCCCCCGCCTCCCGCAGCATCCGCACGAGTGCCCGCTGCGTGTTGCCCCGCACGATCGAGTCGTCGACGACGACGAGCCGCTTGCCCCGGATCACCTCGCGCAGCGGGTTGAGCTTGAGCCGGATGCCAAGCTGCCGGATGGTCTGCGACGGCTGGATGAAAGTGCGGCCAACGTAGGAGTTCTTCACCAGACCCTGGCCGTAGGGGATGCCGCTCTGCTCGGCGTAGCCGATGGCGCCGGGCGTTCCGGACTCGGGGACGGGGATGACGAGGTCAGCGTCCACCGGCGCCTCGAAGGCCAGCGTCCGGCCGACCTGGACCCGGGTCGTGTAGACGCTCTGCCCGGCGATGGTCGTGTCGGGCCGGGCCAGGTAGACGTACTCGAACAGGCACCCCTTCGGGGTCGCCTCGGCGAAGCGGCTGCTGCGCAGGCCGTGCTCGTCGATGACGAGCATCTCACCGGGCTCCACCTCACGGACGAAGGACGCACCGACTATGTCCAGAGCCGCCGTCTCGCTGGCCACGACGTAGCCGCTCTCGAGCCGGCCCAGGACGAGCGGCCGGACGCCGTGCGGGTCGCGGGCGGCGTACAGCGTGTGCTCGTCCATGAAGACCAGGCTGAACGCACCGCGCAGGAGCGGCAGGACCTCCCGGGCCGCCTGCTCCGGGCTGGTGTCGGAGGACCGGGCCGCCAGCAGCGAGGTGATGAGATCGCTGTCGGTGGTGCTGACCATCGGGCCGCGCTCGAGCCCGAGGTCGGCGGCCCGCCGGGCCAGCTCGCTGGTGTTGGTGAGGTTGCCGTT
>JAYTHS010000379.1:0-1098 GCA_043732345.1 Frankiales bacterium
GATGAACCGCAACCTGGTGCTCACCGACGGCGCGCGGGCCGACTCGGTCCCGAACCTGGAGATCGAGACGGGCGAGATCGTCTCCGCCGGCCACGCCAGTGCCACCGGCCGCTTCGACGACGAGCAGCTGTTCTACCTGCGCGCCCGCGGCATCAGCGAGGAGCAGGCGCGACGTCTCGTGGTGCGCGGTTTCTTCCACGAGGTGCTGGCCAAGATTGCCGTGGTTGAGGTGCGTGAGCGGCTCGAGTCCGCCATCGAGGCCGAGCTCGCCGCCGTCGGCGTCTGATCCGTCCTCGTCCCCGCGCGAACCTTTTCGGAAGTGTCCGATCGCGCTAGCCACCCGAACACGCTTGGAGCTGAGCAGCACATGTCCACCCTGGAGATCCACGACCTGCACGTCAGCGTCGCGACCGACGATCCAGACGCCCCCCGCAAGGAGATCCTGCGCGGCGTCGACCTCACCGTCCGCTCGGGCGAGACGCACGCGATCATGGGCCCCAACGGCTCGGGCAAGTCGACCCTGTCCTACGCCATCGCCGGGCACCCCAAGTACGAGGTCACCTCGGGCACCATCACCCTCGACGGCGAGGACGTCCTCGCGATGACCGTCGACGAGCGGGCCCGGGCGGGGATGTTCCTCGCGATGCAGTACCCCGTCGAGGTCCCGGGGGTCACCGTCTCCAACTTCCTGCGCAGTGCCGCGACCGCCGTACGCGGCGAGGCGCCGGCCCTGCGGCACTGGATGAAGGAGCAGAAGGCGGCCATGGCCGCGCTGGAGATGGACCCCGCCTTTGCTGCCCGCAACGTCAACGAGGGCTTCTCCGGTGGCGAGAAGAAGCGGCACGAGATCTTGCAGCTGGAGCTCCTCAAGCCGAAGGTCGCCATCCTCGACGAGACCGACTCCGGTCTGGACGTCGACGCGCTGCGTGTGGTCTCCGAGGGCGTCAACCGGGTCCACGCGACCGGTGAGACCGCGACGCTGCTGATCACCCACTACACGCGGATCCTGCGTTACATCAAGCCTGACTTCGTGCACGTCTTCGTCAAGGGCCGCATCGTCGACGAGGGCGGACCCGAGCTCGCCGACGAGCTCGAGGC
>JAYTHS010000380.1:0-1095 GCA_043732345.1 Frankiales bacterium
GTACCCCCTGCAGCCGGCCGAGCTCGCGGTGGCCCTATCGGGCTTCGTCGATGACTACGGCGTGGGTCTGGTCGGTGGCTGCTGCGGCACCACCCCGGAGCACCTGCGGCACGTCGTGGAGGCCGTCCGCGGTCGGGCCCTTCCCACCAGGACGCCCGTGTCGGAGGCGTCGCTGTCCTCGCTCTACGCCCCCGTCCCGCTGACCCAGGACGCCGGCGTGACGATGGTGGGGGAGCGCACCAACACCAACGGCAGCAAGGCCTTCCGCGAGGCGATGATCGCCGGCGACTGGGACAGCTGCGTCGACATAGCCCGCGAGGCCGTCAGCGAGGGCGCCAACGTCCTGGACCTGTGCGTCGACTACGTCGGCCGGGCCGGAGCCGCCGACATGCACGAGCTGGCCAGCCGCTTCGCCACCGCCAGCACCCTGCCGATCATGCTCGACTCGACCGAGCCCGACGTCATCGAGGCGGGCCTGGAGTGCCTCGGTGGCCGGGTCGTGGTCAACAGCGTCAACTTCGAGGACGGCGAGGGCCCCGACAGCCGCTTCGCCAAGGCGATGCCGATCGTGCGCGAGCACGGCGCCGCCGTCGTCGTGATGTGCATCGACGAGACGGGCCAGGCGCGGACCGCCGAGACGAAGGTCGCCATCGCCGAGCGCACCATCGGCGTGCTGGTCCGCGACTGGGGGATGCGCGAGGGCGACATCCTGGTCGACACCCTCGCCTTCACCCTGGCCACCGGCCAGGAGGAGTCGCGGCGCGACGGCCTGGAGAGCATCGAGGCGATCCGCCTGCTCAAGCAGCGCCACCCGCTGGTCGGGACGACGCTGGGGCTGTCCAACATCAGCTTCGGGCTCAAGCCGGCCGCCCGGGTGGTCCTCAACAGCGTGTTCCTGCACGAGTGCCAGAAGGCCGGGCTGACCACCGCCATCGTGCACGCCTCCAAGATCCTGCCGATGAACCGGATCCCCGACGAGCAGCGCGAGTGTGCCCTGGACCTCGTCTACGACCGCCGCCGCGAGGGCTACGACCCCCTGATGGCCTATCTGGCGCTGTTCGAGGGCGTCGAGGTGCAGGGCACCGCGAGCTCGCG
>JAYTHS010000381.1:0-1095 GCA_043732345.1 Frankiales bacterium
GTGGTCGGCCACGGGCTGCTCGGTGAGCTGCCGGCCATGCTCGCGACGGCCCAGCGCGTCGCGGTCGTCCACCCGACGGCGCTGAGGACCACCGGCGAGGCCATCGCAGAAGACCTGCGCGACAGCGGCTTCGAGGCCCACAGCGTCGAGGTGCCCGACGGCGAGCAGAGCAAGGACCTCAAGGTCGCGGCGTATCTGTGGGACGTGCTCGGGCAGGCCGGATTCACCCGGAGCGACGCCGTCGTCGCCGTCGGCGGGGGAGCGACCACCGATCTCGCGGGCTTCGTCGCGGCGACCTGGCTGCGCGGGGTCGCGGTCGTCCACGTCCCGACGACGCTGCTCGGCATGGTCGACGCGGCCGTCGGCGGCAAGACGGCGGTCAACACCGGCGCCGGCAAGAACCTTGTCGGGGCCTTCCACGAGCCGGCCGGGGTGCTGTGCGACCTCGCCGCCCTGGAGACCCTTCCGCGGCACGACTACGTCAGCGGGCTTGCCGAGGTGATCAAGGTCGGCTTCACCCATGACCCGCGGATCCTCGAGCTCATCGAGGTCGACCCGGCCGCCGCGACCCGTCCCGACGGCGAGCACACCCGCGAGCTCGTCGAGCGGGCCATCGCGGTCAAGGCGGGCGTCGTCGCCGGCGACCTCACCGAGCAGGGGCAGCGGGAGTTCCTCAACTACGGCCACACCCTGGGCCACGCCATCGAGAAGGTCGAGGACTACCGCTGGCGGCACGGCGCTGCCGTCAGCGTCGGGCTGGTCTTCGTCGCCGAGCTCGCCCGCACGGCCGGCCGGCTCGACGACGCCACGGCCGACCGGCACCGCAGCGTCCTCGCGTCGGTGGGTCTGCCGACGTCGTACGACGGGGACTGGGCCCGGCTGCATGCCGCGATGCGCGTCGACAAGAAGAGCCGCGCCGACCGGTTGCGGTTCGTCGTCCTGGACGCCCTCGCCCGGCCCCGGATCCTGGACGACCCCGATCCCGGTCTGCTTGTGGCAGCCTTCGAGGAGGTCCGCAAGGCCCGCGACAGCAAGGTGTTCCTGTGAGAGTCCTCGTCCTGAACGGCCCCAACCTGGGCCGCCTCGGCACCCGCA
>JAYTHS010000382.1:0-1091 GCA_043732345.1 Frankiales bacterium
AGCGGTGAAGCGGGCCGCCACGACGGTGACCGTGACCGTCATCGCCGGACCGTAGGCGTGCCCTCCGGAGGTGGCCCACAGGCTGAGGCGGACGGTGCCGGGGATGGCGTGCAGGCCGCTGACAGGGACCCGCCACTCACCCACCTCGCCGGGCCGCACGCTGACCTGCCCGGGCCGGCTCGCGTTGGCCGCAAGGGCCGGCGGCCGACTGCTCGAGGGCCAGGCGGAGGTCGCGAGCACCGACGGCGCCGAGGCCTGCAGCCCCTCGCTGCCGACGGGCCAGCTGGCCCCTCCGAGGTTGCGCAGCCGCAGGACGAGGGTCCGCGTCCCGGTCGGGGCGTTCACGAGGGAGAAGGAGGCGGTCGGGGCGAGCTCGAGCGACGCCAGCCTCGACACGGCCGGGTCCGTGCGCACGACGGTGAGGGCGGTGAGGTCACCGGAGATCCAGGTCCGTCCGACCCACTCCGGCTCGAAGGACTCGTGGGTGACGCCCGCGGGCAGCCCATTGCCGCCCAGCCGCAGGGCGAAGGAGCCGGTCGAGCCAGGTGCGACCGGCGCCGACGCGGCCAGGTGCGCGGCCCTGTCTGCGGTGGGCCAGCCACCCGCCTTGGAGGCGCCGGTCCGCCCGCGGGGCTGGGAGGTCCCGAGCTGCACCGGGCTCGTCGAGCCGACCGGCCAGGTGATGTTGCTGGTGTTGCGGGCCGACAGGGTGACCGTCGTCGACCCGGAGCGGGCCAGCACGACGGTGCTCCCCAGCAGCGCGGACGGGCTCGACTGGCCCGCGACCAGTGCGGGGGCAGCCCCGGGCCGGGCGGTCCACGTGGGCTCGACGAGGGCGACCGTCCACGCTGCGACCGCCCCGAAGGCGGGCGCCGTCCCGAGCTGCACCCGGTAGGACGCGGCGTAGCTCCCGGCCGGCAGGCCCGTCGCGTCCAGCGGGACCTGGAAGGCCGCCCGCTCACCCGGCAGCACGCTCGTGGCCCCCGGCCGCGTCAGGTCGGCGATAAACCGCCCCGGCGTGGTGCTGGTGCCCGTGAGCTTCTGCTCGGCTCCGCTGCCGGATGCGGTCGAGGTGGCCAGACGCAGGTCGG
>JAYTHS010000383.1:0-1091 GCA_043732345.1 Frankiales bacterium
CTGGTGGGCGTTCGCGCTGGCGGTCGTCGTCGGCGTGGCCACCGGGGCCGCGTTCGCCGCCGCCCTCGAGCTGCTGGTGGTGCGCCGGCTCTACGACCGCGAGATCGAGCAGGTCCTGGTCACCGTCGGCGTGGGGCTGGCCGCGGTCGCCCTGGTCACCGGGACCTGGGGCTCCGACGCCCGCCCGTTCCCGGCGCCGCCCTGGTTCGCCAGGACCACCGGGATGCTCGGCGCGCAGGTGCCCAACTCGCGGCTGGCCTGCATCGCCGCGGCCGTGGTCGTGCTCGGTGGGCTCACCGCCCTGCTCGGACGCACCCGCCTCGGCCTGGTCATCCGGGCCGGGGTGGAGAACCGGTCGATGGTGGCGGCGCTGGGCATCGACGTCCGCCGCTCGTTCACCGCGGTCTTCGTCCTCGGCGGGGCACTGGCCGGCCTCGGCGGCGTGCTGGCGGGGGTCTACAACTCCAGCCTCTCGCCGCTGACCGGTGACAACCTGCTGATCTTCGCCTTCATCGTCGTGGTCATCGGTGGGCTCGGCTCGGTCGGTGGTGCCGCCGTCGCCGCGACGGTCGTGGCGCTCATCCAGCAGCTCGCCAACTACTACGCGGCCAGCGGCGTCGGTGACCTCCTGGTCGTGCTCGCACTCGCCCTGGTCCTGCTCGTTCGCCCCCAGGGGCTCATCGCCCGGTCAGTGAGGATCGCATGAGCACCGTCCACACCACCGCGACCGACGAGGTGCGGACCCCGGGTGATCGGCCCACCCCGCCTGGTGCTCCGACGTCCACCCAGCGACGCTCCCCGCGCCGTCACCTCACGAAGCTGGCGCTCGTCGTCGTCGTGGTCGCGCTCGCCCTGGCGCCGAAGCTGGCCCTCACCGTCCCCGGGGTGCTTCCCGGGCCGACCTACAGCCCCGGCACCCTGCAGCTGCTCGCGGTCTGCCTGCTCGTCGGTGCACTGGCCGTCACCTACCACCTGCTGTTCGGGGTGGCCGGAATGCTCTCGTTCGGCCATGCCCTCTACTTCGCCGTCGGGGTGTACGGCTTCGCGATCGCGCTCCAGACCTGGCACCTGAGCCTGCTGCCCGCCGCCCT
>JAYTHS010000384.1:0-1089 GCA_043732345.1 Frankiales bacterium
GGCCGGGACCGTGGGCAGTCGGTCGTGCTGGTCCGCGGTCCAGGTCGCCCTCGCCAGACCAGCTCGTGCCGACACCCACCCAGGGAGGCAGGCGTCAGCGGAGCCGGGCCAAATCTGCCGCACCGACCAGGCCGGCCTCGTTGCCCAGGACGGCGGGGCGGATCTCGGCGTGCGGCCGGTGGGTGGTGCCCGTGAGCCGCTGGACATACGCGGCCCGGGCGGGGCCAAGCAGCAGCTCACCGGCGTCGGCGACCCCGCCCCCGACCACGAACAACCCGGGGTCCAGGACGGCCGCGAGGTCGGCCAGGCCCTGGCCCAGCCAGTAGCCGATCTCGGCGAAGCAGGCCAGCGCCGCCGGGTCGCCCTCCCGCGCGGCGGTGGTGACCTCCGGCGCCTCGATCCCCTCCGGGCGACCTCCACCGAGCTCGAGCAGGCGGGCGCCGTACACCTTCTGCACGTCGGCGATCTCCCGGGCCTCGTGCAACAGGGCCCGTCCCGAGCAGTACTGCTCCCAGCAGCCCCGCTGCCCACAGCCGCAGCGCCGCCCGTCCAGGACGACCTGCTGGTGGCCGAACTCGGCCCCGATGCCGAACCGACCGCGGTACAGGCCACCCGCCAGCACGATGCCGCCACCGATGCCCGTGCCGACGGTGACCGCGACGAGATGGTCCTCACCCTGGCCCGCACCGAAGCGGTGCTCGCCCCAGGCCATGGCGTTCCCGTCGTTCTCCACGACCACGGGCAGGCCCACGAGCTTGGCGACCTCATCGCGCAGCGGCTCGTTGCGCCACGCCAGGTTGGGGGCGAACAGCACCTCCGAGCGCGCGGCATCGACGAAGCCGGCAGCGCCGATACCGACCGCCATCACCGGGTGGTCGCGCCGCAGCTCGGTCACGAGCTCGGCAATGGTCCGCTCCACATCGGCGGGCGAGGCCGACGGCGTGGGACGCCTGGCGCGGGCCAGGATCGTCCCGTCCTCGTCCACAACCCCCGCCGCAACCTTGGTCCCTCCGACGTCGATGCCTACCGCGAGCGCCACTCAGTCCTCCCTGACGACGATGTGCTCGACGAACTGCGTCGCCGCCGGAG
>JAYTHS010000385.1:0-1089 GCA_043732345.1 Frankiales bacterium
CCCCAGGGGTGACGGCGCCCGGGTCGAACCTCGACCAGGCCTTGACCGGCTCGATCGACCCATCCGAGTCCACGGCCCCCGCCGGGGCCTCCACCACCCCGAGCAGGAGCTGAGCTATGTCCTCCACACCCACCGTCGACCGCGTCACCTACGGCAACCTGCGCCCACCACGTCGACCCGGGGTCCTCGGGATGGGCCTGGCTGCCTCGATGCTCGTCGGCGGCGCCGCGGTCGTCGTGGTCATCGCCCTGATGAGCCTGGGCCTCATCCCGGCCCTGCTCGCAGCGGTGCTCGCCGCCGCTGGGCTGGCCCCGCTGATCCTGCGCGGGCCTGACGGGCGCACCGGCTACGGGCGCCTGTCCACCCGGCTGGTGCACCGCCGCGCCGCGAAGGCCGGTCGCACCCTCTACCTCGCCGGCCCCGTCGGGCAGACCCCCGACGGGTGTACCCGGCTCCCTGGGCTGCTGGCCGCCACCGAGCTCCACGAGGGCATCGACGTCTACGACGACCGGTTCGGGGTGGTCGTGACCCCGGCCACCGGGCACTACTCGGTCGTCATGCAAGCCGAGGCCTCCGGCGACGACCTCGTCGACCAGCACGTCACCGACGCCATGGTCGCGCACTGGGGTGGATGGCTGGCCCGCCTGGGTCAGGACCCCGACGTCGTCGCCGCGTCGGTGACGGTGGAGACCGCCCCGGACCCGGGCACGAAGCTGCTGGCGATGATTGCCCGCCACACCCAGGACACCGCACCCCCCTTCGCCGCCGCCACCCTGGCCGAGATCGGGACCCGCTACCCGGTGGCATCCAGCACGATCACCACCCGCATCGCCCTGACCTTCACCAACCGGCCACGGCCCGGGGAGGCCAAGCGCGACGACGCGGAGATGCTCGCCCAGCTGGGCCGGCGGCTGCCCGGATTCCGCACCGGGCTGCGCACCACCGGGGCCGGCACAACGGTGCGGATGATGACCGCCGCCGACCTCACCGACGCCGTCCGCGTCGCCTACGACCCCTCGGTGGCCCAGCTGGTGGAGGAGCAGCGCGCCGAGAACGGCACCGGGCTCACCTGGGCCGAGGCCGGACCGG
>JAYTHS010000386.1:0-1088 GCA_043732345.1 Frankiales bacterium
ACTGCCGCTGCTGCTGGTCGCGCTGGCTGTCAGCGTCCCCCTGTCGGTCGTGCTGCAGAAGCGGCAGCGTGACGCCCTGGGGCGGGCGCTCGAGGCCCGGGCCCGCGAGCGCACCGCCCGCACGGCAGCCTTGCGGGCCAGGCTGGACGAGACGGACCCGTCGTAGACCCGGTCGCCGTCGTCCGCGACGGTGATGTCGTCGTCACGGGAGGCGGGCCTGCTGGCGTCGCTGCCCGGGACCTCGACGAGGACATCCGGTGGGTCTTGTGGCAGGCCGCGGGCACCCGACTGGTCGAGCTCGGTCTGCGGCCGCGCCGGGTCTGGGACTGCGGGGCGGTTCACCTGCTGCTTCACGGCGGCCGCCGACAGGACCCTGCTGCGGTGTGGGCGGGAGCGTGCGGGCTGCCCGCTCCCCCCGAGCCCGGTGACGGCCTCACCTTGCTGGACGGCTGGGGCCGGCCGGTCGACGGCGACCCGGCCGAGCCGCTCACGTCGTACGGGCAGCTGCACCCGGAGTGGGCCGCCGGGCGCGGGGACCCTCGCCGATGGGCGGAACTCGCCCTGGAGGTGTGGGCGTTGCAGGAGACGCAGCTCCGGGCGCTGCGAGACCCCAGGGCGACGCCCGTCGGACCGCCACTGGCCCTGGTCACGGCGTGGGCGGAGTCGGCCGCAGCGGTGCTCGCGGTCGAGCTCGAGCACGACGGGCTGCCCTTCGACCGGCTGGTCGCGGCCGAGCAGCTTGAGCCCCGTGACACGCCGCGGGAGCGGCGTGACGCGCCGGTGATGGCCCAGTTGCGGGGGGAGCCGGTCGACCTGCGCAACCCGCTCCAGGTGCGGGAAATGCTGCTGCGCAGGGGGATCGACGTCCCCGACACCCGCTCGTGGCGGCTCGAGCCCTACCGCCGGGCCCACCCGCTCGTCGACGCCCTGCTCACGTGGCGCAAGGCTGAGCGGCTCGCCACGACGTACGGCTGGGGGTGGCTCGACACGCAGGTCGGCGCGGACGGTCGGCTGCGCGGACCGTGGTCGGCGGCCGACGGCGGTGCCGGGCGGATGACCGCGGGCGCGGGCCTGCACAACCTGCCCGC
>JAYTHS010000387.1:0-1082 GCA_043732345.1 Frankiales bacterium
GCCGGCCCGTGGTCGTCACCGTCCACGACGCGACGTTCTTCACCGAGTCCGAGATGCACAGCTCGGTCAAGGGCACCTTCTTCCGCTCGGCGACCCGCGCGGCGCTGCGCCGGGCGGCGCGCGTCATCGTCCCCTCGAAGGCCACCCGCGACGAGTTGATCCGCGTGCTCGAGGCCGACGCAACGCTCCTCGACGTGGCCTACCACGGGGTCGACCAGCAGACGTTCCACGTCCCGACGGCGCAAGAAAAGGACCGGGTCCAGGCCCGCCTGGGCCTCGCCGGCCAGCCCTACCTCGCCTTTCTCGGCACCCTCGAGCCGCGCAAGAACGTCCCTGGCCTGGTCCGCGGCTGGGTGAAGGCCTGCGAGAGCCGCGCGGACGCGCCCGCCCTCGTGCTCGCCGGCGGCTCCGGCTGGGACGACACGATCGACGCCGCGATCAGCGAGGTGCCCTCACACCTACGGGTCCTGCGCCCCGGGTACCTGCGCTTGACCGACCTGCCCGGCTTCCTGGGGGGCGCGCTGCTGGTCACCTACCCCTCGCACGGCGAGGGCTTCGGCCTGCCCGTGCTGGAGGCCATGGCGTGCGGGGTGCCTGTGCTCACGACCCCGCGGCTGTCGCTGCCCGAGGTCGGGGGCGACGCCGTCGCGTACACCGAACCCGACCCGGCCGCGATCGCGGCCTCCCTCGTCGCCCTCATCGAGGACCCCGCGAAGCGGGCCCGGCTCGGCGAGGCCGGGCACCAGCGCTCGCAGGAGTTCACGTGGGCAGCGAGCGCCGAGGCGCACCTCGTGGCCTACAGCCGGGCGATCTCGTCCTGATCGTGGGCGCGCCCGTGCGGGTGGTCGTGGTCACCTGGAGCTCCGGCGGCGTCCTCCCGGGGTTCCTCGGATCCCTCGCGACCGCCACCACCGCGCCGTACGAGGTGGTCGTTGCCGACAACGCCTCGCCGGTCGGGCCACCGGCCGTCCCCGCAGGCGTGAACCTGCTCGAGACCGGGGGCAACCTCGGCTACGGCAAGGCAGCCAACCTCGGCGCCTCCGGCTTCAAGGGGGACTGGCTCGTCGTCGCCAACCCCGACG
>JAYTHS010000388.1:0-1080 GCA_043732345.1 Frankiales bacterium
ACCCACGGACCGGGGCGCGCCACGAGCGCGGCGGCTGCCTGGTCCCCGGTCGTGCAGCTGTCGGAGGCAGCGGTCGGGACACCGGCCGCGGCCATGACCTGCTTGGCGAAGCTCTTGCTGCCCTCGATCCGGGCGGCCGCGGCAGAGGGTCCGAAGACCGCGATCCCGGCAGCGCGGAGCGCATCGGCGACCCCTGCCACCAGGGGACCCTCGGGTCCGACCACTACGAGGTCGACGGACTCGGCGACGGCCAGCGCCGTCACGGCAGTCGGGTCCAGGGGGTCGACGGGGAACGTCTCGGCGACCTCGGTGGTGCCGGCGTTGCCGGGGGCGCAGAGCAGGTGGGCAACTGCTGGGTCGACCGACAGCGCCTGGCATAGGGCATGCTCGCGGGCACCGCTGCCGACGACGAGGACCTTCACCGCAGCAGGTCCCGCAGCGCGAGGGTCTGCTCCCGGTCGGGGCCGACCCCGACCGAGCTGAAGGGCGCGCCGCTCATCTGCTCCAGCGCGCGGATGTAGCGCTGGGCGTTTTCCGGGAGGTCCTCGAAGGTCCGGGCCTGCGAGATGTCCTCGGTCCATCCGGCGAAGTACTCATACACCGGTGTCGCGTGGTGGAAGTCGGTCTGCGTCATGGGCATCTCGTCGAACCTCTTGCCGTCGACCTCGTAGGCGACGCAGACCGGGATCGTGTCCCAGCCGGTGAGCACGTCGAGCTTGGTCAGGACGAAGTCGGTCACGCCGTTGACGCGGGCGGCGTAGCGGGCGATGACCGCGTCGTACCAGCCACAGCGACGAGGTCGGCCTGTGGTGGTGCCGAACTCGTGGCCGACGGTGCGCAGCCTTTCGCCATCGACCCCGTCCTGGCCGTCACCGGTCAGCTCGGTCGGGAACGGGCCCTCGCCGACGCGGGTCGTGTAGGCCTTGACGACGGCGATGACCTTGTCGATGCGATTCGGCGGGATGCCGCTGCCGGTGCACGCCCCACCTGAGGTCGCGCTGCTGCTCGTGACGAACGGGTAGGTGCCGTGGTCGACGTCGAGCAGCGTCGCCTGGCCACCCTCCAGCAGCACCGTCCGGC
>JAYTHS010000389.1:0-1079 GCA_043732345.1 Frankiales bacterium
CCGCCCGATATCCCACCGCTGCACGTCCCCCGCTCGAAACCATCGTCAGTCTCCCCGAAGGACCACCTCCATGAGCTCCTGCACTCCCCTGTCGGTACGCACCGGCGCGCTCGTCGTCGTCTTCGGGCTGGGCCTGGCGAGCGCCGCCCCCGTCTGGGCCGCTGACGTCGCCCCGACGACGGTCCGGGCCGTGATCGGCGCCGACGGCAAGGTCGTGTCCGTGGCCCGCACCGGGGGCGTCGCCGCTCCTGCCTCTGACGCGCTGCCCATCACGATGGCGATCACCGGGTCGCAGGCCGGTGGCGTGCGCACCACGAACTATCACGTCGAGAACACCACCTCCAAGACCGAGGACCTGCAGATCACGCAGCCTGACGGCTCCGTCAAGACGGTCCAGCAGACCGTCCAGACCCCGTACGTCGCCCAGCTGCACGTCTCCGTCCCGGCGTCCCTCACCGACGTCGTCGCCCCCGGGGCTGAGCTCGTCGCCAACGCCGACGGCAGCCACGAGCTGACCTGGTCGATGGTGCTGTTCTCCCCGGTCGGCTCCCCGATCAGCGAAGTCTCCTTCACCTCCAAGGGCTCCGGTGCCCCGACCGCCCGCCTCGACTCGGTGGCCGTCTCCCCCAATGGGACCGCCGGCCTCGGCGCGACCGGCCAGGCTGCGAACGCCGCCGTCGCCGGCAACGGCACGCTCGGCGCGCTCACCGCAGGCGCCAACGACGGCCTGACCAAGCTGGCCGCCGGTGTCGGCCAGATCGTGGCGGGCCTGGAGGCCGTCCAGGCGGGCGCGGGCAAGCTTCACACCGGCCTGGCTGCCGGCGCCGACGGCACCAACCAGCTGGCTGCTGGCTTGCACAGCGCCAAGACCGGTTCTGGCCAGCTGGCGTCAGGCCTCGGCCAGATCGCGGCCGGCACCGGGAAGCTGTCCGGCGGCACCACGGCGCTGTCTGCCGGGAGCGGCCTGCTCGCCAACGGCACCGACGCTCTGCACCACGGAACGGGTCAGCTCGTCGCCGGGCTGCAGAAGGCCTCCGACGGCTCGGTGCTGCTCGTCAACGGCAGCCAGGACCTCGCCA
>JAYTHS010000390.1:0-1078 GCA_043732345.1 Frankiales bacterium
GACGAGCCGAGACCAGGACCTCGGTGACCATCGCGGGCGTCAGGCGACCCGTGAAGGTGTTCTGCTGGCTGACGTGGAAGCAACCGAGGACGGTGAGCGGCGGGCCGCCGTCGGAGTGCTCGAGCACCAGCCGCGCACCGTGGCCGAAGCGTGGCCTGGGCACCGGGACCTTCCACCCCGCGCGGGCCGCCACCGGCAGGAACGCCTGCCAGCCGAAGCCGCCGAGCACCACCACCGCGCGCACCGTCGGCCGCAGCAGCTCGAGCTCGCGGAGCAGGAACGGCGCGCACGCGTCGCGCTCGGCCGGGGTGGGCTTGTTCGCCGGCGGCGCGCAGTGCACCGGCGCGACCATGCGGGTTCCGCGCAGCTCCAGCCCATCGTCGGCGCGGGTGCTGGTGGGCTGGTTCGCCAGGCCGGCGGCGTACATCGCCGCGACCAGGACGTCGCCCGAGCGGTCGCCGGTGAACATCCGTCCGGTGCGGTTGGCCCCATGGGCGGCCGGGGCCAACCCCACCACGAGCACCGCGGCGTCGGCGGGCCCGAAGCTGGGAACGGCCCGGCCCCAGTAGGTCTCGTCCCGGAAGGAGGCCCGCCGGGTGGCCGCCACCTCCTCGCGCCAGGCCACCAGACGCGGACACCGTCGGCACGCGACGACGTCGGCATCCACTCGGGCCATCGAGTCGACGTCGGCGTCCACCTGGGCGGTCGAGTCCGGCACCCCCGTCACGCTAGGCCGGCCGAGGCCCGCCGCTAACCTCGGGCCATGGCCGACGAGAAGGATCCCACCCGCACCTCCGCCGACGCCCCGGACCCGACCGACGAGCTGGTCAGCACCCAGCACACGGTCACCGTGGGTGGGCGGGAGCTCGCGTACACGGCGACGACGGGGCGGGTGGTCCTGCGCGAGGAGGTCACCGAGGACGGCAAGGCCAAGGGCCACGAGCCGAAGGCTGAGGTGTTCCTCACCTCCTACGTGCTCGACGACGCGGACCCGGCGACCCGCCCCGTGGTGTTCGCCTTCAACGGGGGGCCCGGCTCGGCGAGCGTGTGGCTGCACCTGGGCCTGCTGGGGCCGAGG
>JAYTHS010000391.1:0-3916 GCA_043732345.1 Frankiales bacterium
CCGCCCGAGCGCGGGGTCTTCCTCGCCGAGACCCGCCGCATGCACCCCGACGTGGCCACGTTCATCTCCACCGAGATCTACGAGGGGCGCCTCACCACCCACCCGAGCTGCGCCCTGCAGGGCACCGACCTCGGCACCGGGCTGCGCTGGCTGCGGGCCGAGCACCGCGGGCGGGTCACCGAAGCGCCGGAGGAGGCGGAGGTGGTCGCCGCGGAGGTCGCCCGGCTGCTGCGCGCGGAGTGGACCGACCAGCACGGCCGGCACGGGCTGCTGACCGTGGACGACATCCTCGTCGTCGCCCCCTACAACGACCAGGTCGCCCTGCTGCAAGCCCGCCTGGACGCGGACCCGGTGACGTCCGGGGTCGCCGTGGGCACCGTCGACAAGTTCCAGGGCCGCGAGACGGCGGTCGTGTTCTTCACCATGACCAGCTCGTCCGCGGCGGACGTGGCGCGCGGCGCGGACTTCCTGTTCTCCCGCCACCGGCTCAACGTGGCCGTCAGCCGCGCCCGTTGCCTGGCCTACCTGGTGTGCACCGAGGAGCTGCTCGACAGCCGGGGGCGCGACGTCGAGGAGATGCGGCTGATCTCGACGCTCTGCGCGTTCGTGGAGGGGGCCGAGGCGAACGGCGGAGCTTCCTAACTGTGGCTGGGCGTAATCGACCGGCCCGGCGTCGTCATCGGCGACGCACGGGACGGGCGCCTTCAGGCAGGAGCGCCCGCGCAGTCGTACCCGATGATCTCCCCCGGGGTGCGCGGGTCGGCGACCTGAGCGGCCGCGTCGTCCGTGGTGAGGGCGGCGAGCGCGTGCTGGAGGCTCGGCTGCTGATCGCCGCGAACGCGATCGAGCGCGTTTGCCGCGTCCGTCGTGATGCTGGGGGCCATTCGGGACTCCGTCAGCGGGGCGGGAAAGGGCTGCTGAGCGGTGGTGCCGGAAAATTCAGGCATCGAGGCCCGCGTCCCGCAGCTGCCGGAAAATTCAGGCATCGACGGGTGCTCGCGGTGTGCGACGGGAAGAGCTCGACGAACAGCTGGCTCTCAAGGGCGCGGGGGAGCCCGCGCTGAGGTGTCATCGTCCCACCCGGCATCGATAGTTCTGGGGCCTTGAATCGATACCCGAGCAGCGGAGACGACCACGATCGGGTGACGTTGCTGTGCCTCGCCCACCCCCCGGACGAGCATGCTGGTGTGCGCCGTCGACGTCCTCGCTCCCACGCCCGTCAGCAGCTCCGTGATGAGCTCTGGGGCTTCGTGGTCGACCGTCACCGCGATCTTGCTGGCCTGATCCTCAGTCTCGGGGCGGCCGTAACGGCCTCGTTCTTCGTGTCGACATGGACCTCCTCGACAATGGTGGTCCCCGGCGTGGCGCTGGGTCTCGCGGTGGCGACGAGCGTGTTCGCTCCGCTGGTCGTCTTCCTCACCAACGACGGGCACGGGGTTCGCTGGCGCGGTCTGCTCGCGGAGGAGGTGCACACGGGCGAGCTGCTGGCGGAAGCCGGTGCAGTGTGGACCGTGCAGCACCGTGTCGAGCTGGAGCGGTTCGATGTCGACCACGTCGCCACCACGGCGAGCGGTGTCCTCGCCGTCGAGACCAAGTGGATGACCAACTCTGATCCGAAGTGGGTCGCCAAGCACCTGGTCCAAACGCGACGCGCGGCTGCCACGGTGCGGTCGCTGATGCGCAGCGCCAACGTGGGGCACCCGACTGTTGCCGTGCATGCCGTGCTCGTGGTGTGGGGCGGGGCCACCGCCCAGCTGGGCCGCACCGTGCGAGAGGTCGACGGGGTCATCGTCATTCCCGGGACGGCTGGTCCGGAAGCGTTCGCACGCTTCGGGAGCGGCCCGCTCAGTCGGGCGGACGCAGAGCAGATCGGTGACCGGCTACAGGCGTACGCCGAGGTGCGGGACAGTTTCCGTCGGCGGCAGACGGCGAGTGATCAGGTCCAGAAGGCCTCGACAACCTCGTCGGCCACCCGCTCCAGCAGCGGCCGGTCCTCCAGCGCGGTGAGCCACTCCGTGGGCAGCGCGTCCACCCCGTGCGCGGCGCCCACGAGGTTGCCGCAGATCGCGCCCACCGAGTCACTGTCGCCGGAGTGGTTCACCGCCGCGAGCAGCGCCGACGGCGCGTCCGGCGCTTGCAGTCCACAGTAGACAGCCATGGCCAGCGCCTCCTCGGCGATCCATCCTGCACCGATGCGCTCGACGGCCTCCGGGTTGGGCGGGGCATCGGCGTCAAGGGCTCCTTGCAGGGCGCGCAGGGTCTCGGCCGCCCCACCGCCGGCGGTCTCGAGCCGCTCGCACACGTCCTTCACCGCGGTCTCCAGCGAGGCGCCGTTGACGAGGGAGTGCACCAGCACCGCCATCGCGGCCGCGGCGAACCGGCCCGTCGGGTGGCCGTGGGTGAGCACCGCGCCGTCGATCGCCAGCTCCCACGCCTGGTCCGCCGGACCGCCGAGCCAGCCGAACGGGGCGCTGCGCATCACCGTGCCGCAGCCCTTGGAGTCCGGGTTGGCCGGGTGGGACCGGGTTCCCATGGTCGGCTGCCGCAACCCGGACAGGCACGCGTTGCCCGGGGCACGCACGGCCTGCAGCACCGGCTCGCGGACCAGCCCGGAACGCTCGCCCGCGTCGCGGCCGGGGTCGAAGCCCTGGGTGGACAGCCACCGCGAGTACGCGCGCCACAGCTCGACGGTGACGTCCCCGCGCTGCCCGCGCAGCAGCCCCTCGGCGGTGAACAGCGTCATCTGGGTGTCGTCGGTGATGGCGCCGATCACCCCGTAGGCGCGGGTCATGCCGGTGACGCCATCAGGCCCGTGCTGGGCGCGGATGCGGGCGAGGTCGTCGAACTCGATGCCTGCGCCCAGCGCGTCGCCCACCGCCCCGCCGAGCAGGCTGCCCCGCACCCGCTCCGCCCACGTCAACCCCGTCGTCGCCTTCACCCCTCGGAGGCTACGGGCGAGCCCAGGACCACTTCTGCGGGCCCTCGGGTACCTTTCACCGGCCTTCGAGGCCGTGGTTCACGCAACCAAGGCCTCCCGAACGAGAGCCTCAGTGCCCGCCGTGGACCTCGCGTCCACGGTGGCGGAGCAGGACGGCTGTCCATTGCTCCGCACACGTCGACTGGGTGGGCCCGAGCCCGGTGAACGCCTCCGGGAGCAGGTCGGGCCGTAGCGCCCCCACCGACACCCCCTCCTGCTTGAACACCTTGGCCGCGAGCGGTCCGCCGCCCTCGTGTTCCTTCCGGCGGACGACGTGCGGCTTGCACGTCTCACCGACGTAGACGGCGCCCGCCGACTTCCCGACGACCTCGAGGACGTAGACGCTCCGGACCCCGGTGGGAGCGCTCACCAGGGTGGCGTCCAGCTGCCGCCGTGCCGCCACGAGCGGGGCGAGAGGCAGACCTCGGTGCTGGTGGGCCGGCCCCCCATGCTGGGGGCAGAAGATGAAGGCGGTGTTCGACGACGACGTCGCGTCCGCGTGCCACCAGTCGCGCCAGTCGAGAGGTCGGCTGCACGTCTCGCAGCAGATCCCCAACGACCCCCCGGTGACCCAGCCTGGTCGCGCGGCCGTCTTCCAGGTCGGGGCCTGCACGCCCGACAGTGCCGCCGTCAACGTCGAACCGGTGCCGTCGGCGAGCAGGTGATCGTCGTGCGTGGATGGCCCGTCGACCGTCAGGACCTGGGGCGGCCCGCCGGCCAGGTACCACCCGACGTCGAGCCGGCCGTGGCGCAGCTCGACTCTCGCCTTCCTGAGCCCGAGCTCGACGACGACCGCCGGCACCGTTCGTCCGTGGAGTCGAACGCTGACGGGCCGGCCAGTGGCCTTGAGCGCTGTGCGAGCTTCGGCCTGCGCGGCCGTCGGTGGCCACTGGTTCCACACCGGCTCGACGGGAGCCACCAGGATCGGCGTCGACCTCC
>JAYTHS010000392.1:0-3900 GCA_043732345.1 Frankiales bacterium
CCATCGCGCAGGTCGCCGAGCGCTATCTCGGCGACCCGGCCTTCGCAAACCTGCCCCGCAAGTTCAAGACCAGCATCAGCGGCTGCTCGGTGCACTGCACCAACCACGAGATCAACGACCTTGCGCTGGTCGGTGTCGTGCACCCCGAGCTCGGCCCGGGCTACGACCTGTGGGTCGGCGGTGGGCTGTCGACCAACCCCAAGCTTGGCCTTCGCCTCGGCGCCTTCGTCGAGCCCAGCCGGGTCGAAGAGGTCTGGGAGGGCGTCATCAGCGTCTTCCGCGACTACGGCTACCGCCGCTCGCGCAACCACGCCCGACTGAAGTTCCTGCTCGCCGACTGGGGTGTGGAGAAGTTCCGCCAGGTCCTCGAGGCCGAGTTCCTGACGGCCCCGCTGCCCGACGGGCCGGCCCCCGCCGTACCCGCGACACCCGACCGGGACCACGTCGGCGTCCACGCCCAGAAGGACGGCCGGTCGTACGTCGGGACCGTCGCCCGGGCCGGCCGCACCAGCGGCACCCAGCTGCAGCACGTCGCCGCGCTGGCCGAGCGGCTCGCCGGCGGGCGGGTCTCGACGACCGCGCAGCAGGGGCTGGTCGTGCTGGACGTCCCTGCCGAGCACCTGGAGGAGCTGGTCGAGGAGCTCGAGTCGCAGGACCTGCGGGTCCGCCCGTCGGTGTTCAGGCGGGGGATGCTCGCCTGTACCGGCCTCGAGTTCTGCAAGCTGGCGATCGTGGAGACCAAGGCGCGCTCGGTCGACCTCTACACCGAGCTGGAGAAGCGGCTTCCCGACTTTGACGAGCAGATCACCATCAACGTCAACGGCTGCCCGAACTCCTGCGCCCGCTTCCAGACCGGTGACATCGGCCTGAAGGGCTCGATCGTCAAGGGCGAGGAGGGCTTCCAGGTGCACCTCGGTGGTCGGCTCGGGCAGGACGCCGGCTTCGGCCGCAAGGAGCGCGGCCTGAAGATCACCGCCGACGAGGCCCCGGACTACGTCGAGCGGCTGCTGCGGACCTACTTGGAGCACCGTGCCCCCGGCGAGAAGTTCGCCGTCTGGGCCCGGCGCGCCGACGAGTCACTGCTCACGACGTGACCTGGGCCCGAGTGATCGCGTGACCTACGCCCGAGTGGTGACCTCTGCCCAGGTGATCGTGTGACCTGTGCCCGAGTGATCGCGTGACCTGCGCCCGAGTGATCGCGTGAGCGAACGCGCCGTACCGCTGTACTGCCCCTACTGCGGCGAGTCCTCGCTCAGACCCTTCGGCGAGGACCCCGACAAGGGCCACGGCGACTGGCGCTGCGAGGACTGCCTGCGGGTCTTCATGGTGCGCTTCAAGGGTGCCACCGGCCGCTGACCCTTCCCCACGTTCAACCCCCGTGATCAACGGAACCAGCACGGGCATATGAGGCTGCTGAGGACCCCTGCTGCTTCCGTTGATCACGGGTGGTGAGGGAACGGGATCGTCAGGCGGCGCGACGGCGAGTTCGATCACCCACGGGGTGCCGGTGGGCTCACCGCAGGTCCGCCAGGGGCTCTTCCGGCCGCCCTGCCGGTCCCAGCGGGATCGCGTACGGACACGTCGGGCCTGTCGGTGCCTGATCCAGCGCGGACGGTCGAGGGCCCGCTCAGACGTGCAGGCCGCACTCGGTCTTGACGGTCCCGGCCCAGCGGCCCGAGCGCGGGTCCTGTCCCGGTGCCACGCGGCGCGTGCACGGCGCGCACCCGATCGACGGATAACCGTCGTACGCCAGGGGGTTGACCAAGACGCCGTGCTCGACGACGTAGGCGTCGACCTGGTCCTGCGTCCAGGTCGCGAGCGGGTTGACCTTGACCTTGCTGCGCCTGGGGTCCCACTCCACGACGCCCATCGTGGCGCGGGCGGCAGTCTCGTCGCGGCGAATGCCGGAGGCGTAGGCGTCGTAGCCCTCCAGCGAGCGCGACAGCGGCTCGACCTTGCGCAGGGCGCAGCAGGCGTCGGGGTCGCGGCGCCACAACTCCGGCCCGTGCTGAGCGTCCTGCTGCCCGACGGTGAGCAGCGGCAGGACGGTGCGGACGTGGACGTCGTAGACCTGGTCGACCGCGTCACGCGTCCCGATGGTCTCGGCGAAGTGGTAGCCGGTGTCGAGGAAGACAACGTCCACCTCGCTCGCGACGGTAGACACCATCGCGGCCAGCACGCCGTCGCCCATCGAGGAGGTGATCGCAAAGCGGTCCCCGAAGGTCTCGGTGGCCCAGCGCAGCACCTCGAAGGGGGTCGCCGTCTCGAGGTCCCTCCCCGCCTGCTCGGCGATCTGCTGCAGCTCCACGTCTGCATGCAACCAGCGGAGGCGTGCAGCCCTTCCCGTGAAAGGGTGCTCGGTGTGGAACCGGTGCCCGAGGTCGTGACGCTGCACGTGTGGCGCGTCGAGCCGCACCAGGTCCCCCTGGCGCTGGCCCGGATGGGCCTCGACCGGGCACGGGCACGGCGTACGCCGGGTGTGCGCTTCGCCAAGATGCTCGGTACCGGCGACGGCCGCACCTTCACCACGCGCGACGCCGACCCGCTGCGCTGGGCCAAGCTCAGCACGTGGGCCACCCCCGGCCCGGACCCCGTCGCCGACAGCTGGCAGCGGCTGGCGCAGGAGACGTGGCGGGTCGAGCTCCGACCGCTCGTCAGCACCGGCAGGTGGTCCGGCCGAGAGCCCTTCGGCCGCCCCACCCCGCAGCGGTACGACGGTCCGGTGGCCGCCCTGACCCGCGCCCGGCTCCGGCCGTTGCTGGCCAGGCGGTTCTGGAGCGCCGTCCCGCCCGTCAGCGTCGCGCTGCACGAGCACCCCGGCCTACGGGCGGCCCTGGGCGTCGGCGAGGCGCCCGTCGGGCTGCAGGGGACGTTCAGCGTCTGGGATTCTCCCACCGCGCTGCGCGACTTCGCGCACCGCAGCCCGGAGCACCAGCGGGTGATCGCCCAGACCGCCAGCACCGGGTGGTACGCGGAAGAGCTGTTCAGCCGCTTCGCCGTCCTGGGGTCGACCGGCACCCTGGACGGCCGGGACCCGCTGGCGTGACGGCGTGACCGACCTGGTGGCGTGGGGGCGCGAGGAGCTGGGCCGGCGCGCCGACGAGGTCCTCGACGTCTACGCCGAGGCGATGGAGGTCTCGCGGGCGTCCGCCCGGTCCCGGCGCAGCGTGCTGGCAACCCACCTGGATCGGGCCGGTCTGCGGGCGGTCGCGGCCCTGGACGGCCAGCGCCTGGTCGGCATCGGCTATGGCTACCTGGGCGCCCCGGGGCAGTGGTGGCACGACCAGGTACGCGCCTCGATGACCGACGCCCTCGCCGAGCGCTGGCTGGCCGACGCCTTCGAGGTGTGCGAGCTGCACGTGCGTCCACCGCTGCACGGGACCGGCCTCGGACGGCGGGTGATGCTCGAACTGCTGGCCGGGCCGCCGGCCCGCACAGCGGTCCTCACGACCCCGGACCTCGAGACCCGGGCCCGCCGGTTCTACCGGGATGGTGGCTGGCAAGACCTGGTGACCGGGCTGCGCTTCCCCGGCGACCCCAGGGTCTTCGCCGTGCTCGGCCTCGTGTTGCCCGACTAACGTCGTCCCGGTGACGACACCGCGCGTGACCCGGGACAAGGCGATAGTGGTCGGCGCCGGACACAACGGGCTGGTGGCCGCCTGCTATCTCGCGAAGGCCGGGCTCGACGTCGAGGTGGTCGAGCGCGACACCGTCGTCGGTGGCGCCGTCAGCACCGTCGAGCGCTTCCCCGGCTACCGGATGGACCGCGGCTCGAGCGCCCACATCATGGTCCGGCACACCGGCATCGTGGAGGACCTGCAGCTGACCGAGTGCGGCCTGGAGTACCAGGACCTCGACCCGTGGGGCTTCGCGCCCTTCACCTCCCCGGACGGCGAGCCG
>JAYTHS010000393.1:0-1065 GCA_043732345.1 Frankiales bacterium
GAGGTCGGTCAGGGTCGCCCACAGCTGACCCGCGGCAGCCATGGAGACCGCGTCGTGCTCAGGCTCGGGCAGCAGCAGGTCTGCCCACGGGTGGACCGCAAACCCCTGTGCCGCAGGCGGAGTCGGACGGGTGCTCGTCCGCGTCATGCCGAGCGGCAGCAGCACCTCGTCCCGCACCACATCGGCCCACGGACGTCCGCGCAGGCCCGCGACGAGCTCCCCCAGCAGGCCGAACCCGAGGTTGGAGTAGTGGAAGCGACGGCCTGCGGCGTGCACCCGGTCGGCCTCGGTGAGACCGAGGGTCGCCAGCGAGGAGCCCGGGGTGCGCTCCCACCACTGGCCGGGGCTCTCGGACCCGGCGCCGGCCATGTGCGACAGCAGCTGGCCGACGGTCCGGCCACCGAGCGGAGTGCCGGGCAGGTGCGTGTCCAGGTCGTCGTCGAGGTCGAGCCGCCCCTCGTCGCGCAGCCGCAGGACCGCCACGGCGCAGACGGTCTTGGTGATCGACCCGATGCGGTACTGCACGTCGGTGTGGGGCTCGGGGACGTCGCCCCGCCCCGCCGACCAGGCCAACGTCCCGTCCCGGACGACGCCGGCGACGAGCGACGGGGCCCGGCCGTCGCGCTGGGCGCGGGCCGTGCGGGCGAGCAGGTGGGCGGCGGTGGTGTCCAGCACCCGGCGGAACCTAGCGGCGTCGCCGCCCCAGGGCGAGTCTCAGGGGCGGAGCAAGACCTTGACGGCCTCGCGCCGGTCCATCGCCCGGTAGCCCTCGGCGACATCGGCCAGCGGCAGGGTGACGTCGAAGACCCGGCCCGGGTCGATGGCCCCCGAGAGCACGTCGGGGAGCAGCTCGTCGATGTAGCCGCGCACCGAGGCGACCCCGCCCCGGACCCCCTTGTTCTCGCTGAACATCTGCCGGATAGGCAGTTCCGCGCCGTACGGCAGCCCGACGAAGCCCACGGTGCCGCCGGGCCGCACGCTGTCCAGGGCCTGCTGCATGGACTCCTTGGTGCCCACGCACTCCATGACGGCGTCCGGCCCGATCCCGCCGAACAGCTCCTTGAC
>JAYTHS010000394.1:0-1065 GCA_043732345.1 Frankiales bacterium
GAGGTCGGTCAGGGTCGCCCACAGCTGACCCGCGGCAGCCATGGAGACCGCGTCGTGCTCAGGCTCGGGCAGCAGCAGGTCTGCCCACGGGTGGACCGCGAACCCCTGTGCCGCAGGCGGAGTCGGACGGGTGCTCGTCCGTGTCATGCCGAGCGGCAGCAGCACCTCGTCCCGGACCACATCGGCCCACGGACGTCCGCGCAGGCCCGCGACGAGCTCTCCCAGCAGGCCGAAGCCGAGGTTCGAGTAGTGGAATCGGCGGCCTGCGGCGTGCACCCGGTCGGCCTCGGTGAGACCGAGGGTCGCCAGCGAGGAGCCCGGGGTGCGCTCCCACCACTGGCCGGGACTCTCCGACCCGGCGCCGGCCATGTGCGACAGCAGCTGGCCGACGGTCCGGCCGCCGAGCGGAGTGCCGGGCAGGTGCGTCTCCAGGTCGTCGTCGAGGTCGAGCCGCCCCTCGTCGCGCAGCCGCAGGACCGCCACGGAGCAGACCGTCTTGGTGATCGACCCGATGCGGTACTGCATGTCCGTGTGGGGCTCGGGGACGTCGCCCCGTCCTGCCGACCAGGCCAACGTCCCGTCGCGGACGACGCCGGCGACGAGCGACGGGGCCCGGCCGTCGCGCTGGGCGCGGGCCGTGCGGGCGAGCAGGTGGGCGGCGGTGGTGTCAAGCACCCGGCGGAACCTAGCGGCGTCGCCGCCCGAAGGCGAGCCTCAGGGACGGAGCAGGACCTTGACGGCCTCGCGCCGGTCCATCGCCCGGTAGCCCTCGGCCACGTCGGCCAGCGGCAGGGTGACGTCGAAGACCCGGCCCGGGTCAATGGCCCCCGAGAGCACATCGGGGAGCAGCTCGTCGATGTAGCCGCGCACCGAGGCGACCCCGCCCCGGACCCCCTTGTTCTCGCTGAACATCTGCCGAATCGGCAGTTCCGCGCCGTACGGCAGGCCGACGAACCCGACGGTGCCACCGGGCCGCACGCTGTCCAGGGCCTGCTGCATGGACTCCTTGGTGCCCACGCACTCCATGACGGCGTCCGGCCCGATCCCGCCGAACAGCTCCTTGAC
>JAYTHS010000395.1:0-1065 GCA_043732345.1 Frankiales bacterium
CGAGCACGCGCAGCACGAGCGCGGCCCCGGAGTGGTCCGGGACGCGCCTGGTCGCCCCGAAGGCGGACCGGGCCAAGCAGCGCCGCTGACGAGCTCGTCGGTCCGTGACGCGCGGGCGCTCCCCATGCGGGCAGTCGCCGGTCAGACACCGGCAGGTCAGACGCTCGCCTCGGGTCCGACGGGGGCGTGGGCATGACTCCCGCCCAGGCCCGTCTGCTGCTGTCCGAGGAGGGTCGGGCCGCGGTCGCGCTGGCCGGTGCGCTGGACCTGCGCCCCGTCGAGCGGGTGCGTGCCGCCGAGGCGGTCCGGCACCTGGGCCCGCTCGGCCCGCTGGCCCTCGAGCAGGCCCTGCTGAGGTCCCGGGCGCTCGCCAAGCACCCCGACGGGGACCGGCTCTGGTGGACCGCGGAGGCGCTGGAGCAGTCGACGCCCCGACCGGTCGCCGTCCACCGGGCGCGGCGCTTTGCCGGGTCCTCCCGGGTGCTGGACGTCGGGTGCTCGGTCGGTGGGGACCTGCTACCGCTGGCTGCCGTTGCCCCCGTGGTCGGGGTGGACCTGGACGAGGCTCGCCTGGTGCTGGCCCGCGCCAACGCCGACGAGCTGGGCCTGGAGGTCTCCCTGGTGCGAGCCGACGCCCGCACCCTCGCGCCGGCCGGGGACGTCTTCGCCGACCCGGGCCGTCGGGCCGGCGGTCGGCGCACCTTCGACCCGCGGGCGTACTCGCCACCGCTGGACACCGTCCTGGCGTGGCCGACGCGGGCGCTGGGCGTCAAGGTCGCGCCGGGCATCGACCACGACGCGCTTCCCGACAACCTCGAGGTCGAGCTGGTGTCATTCGGTGGTGAGGTGAAGGAGGCCGTCCTGTGGGGCGGAGCGGCCCGCAGGGGCCACCGCCGTACAGCGACCGTCCTGCCCGCTGGAGCGACCCTGGCGGACAGCGGCGCCCCTGTGCCTGGCGTGCGGCCAACGGGCCGGTTCCTGCTGGAGCCGGACGGCGCGGTCGTCCGGGCCCACCTGGTGGCGGAGGTGGCGGAGCTGGTCGGGGGGTGGCTGCTGGATGCGACG
>JAYTHS010000396.1:0-1065 GCA_043732345.1 Frankiales bacterium
CGAGCACGCGCAGCACGAGCGCGGCCCCGGAGTGGTCCGGGACGCGCCTGGTCGCCCCGAAGGCGGACCGGGCCAAGCAGCGCCGCTGACGAGCTCGTCTGTCTGCGACGCGCGGGCGCTCGCCATGCGGGCAGTCGCCGGTCAGCCACCGGCAGGTCAGACGCTCGCCTCGGGTTCGACGGGGGCGTGGGCATGACTCCCGCCCAGGCCCGGCTGCTGCTGTCCGAGGAGGGTCGGGCTGCGGTCGTGCTGGCCGGTGCGCTGGACCTGCGCCCCGTCGAGCGGGTGCGTGCCGCCGAGGCGGTCAGGCACTTGGGCCCGCTCGGTCCTTTGGCGCTGGAGCAGGCGCTGCTGAGGTCTCGGGCGCTCGCCAAGCACCCGGACGGGGACCGGCTCTGGTGGACCGCGGAGGCGCTGGAGCAGTCGACGCCCCGGCCGGTCGCGGTCCACCGGGCGCGGCGCTTCGCCGGATCCACCCGGGTGCTGGACGTCGGGTGTTCAGTCGGTGGGGACCTGTTGCCGCTGGCTGCCGTCGCCCCCGTGGTCGGTGTCGACCTGGACGAGGCTCGCCTGCTGCTGGCCCGCGCCAACGCCGACGAGCTGGGCCTGGGCGTCTCCCTGTTGCGAGCCGACGCCCGCACCCTCGCGCCGGCCGGGGACGTCTTCGCCGACCCGGGCCGTCGGGCCGGCGGCCGGCGGACCTTCGACCCGCGGGCGTACTCACCGCCGCTGGACACCGTCCTGGCGTGGCCGACGCGGGCGCTGGGCGTCAAGGTCGCGCCGGGCATCGACCACGACGCGCTTCCCGACGATCTCGAGGTCGAGCTGGTCTCACTCGGTGGTGAGGTGAAGGAGGCCGTCCTCTGGGGCGGAGCGGCCCGCAGGGGCCACCGCCGAACAGCGACCGTCCTGCCCGCCGGGGCGACCCTGGCGGACAGCGGCGCCCCTGTGCCTGACGTGCGGCCACCGGGCCGGTTCCTGCTGGAGCCGGACGGCGCGGTCGTCCGGGCCCACCTGGTGGCGGAGGTGGCGGAGCTGGTCGGGGGGTGGCTGCTGGATGCGACG
>JAYTHS010000397.1:0-12288 GCA_043732345.1 Frankiales bacterium
AAGGCGATGGTTTTTCCGGACAGCGAGGTCATGGTGCCTCCAGGGGTCGGGGCCTGGAGCCCTACCCCGTCAGCCCAGGTAGTCACGCAGCAGCGCGGCCGCGTTGGTGATCTGGGACATCACGACGGACTCGTGGCGCGTGTGCGCGAGGTTCGGGTCACCGGGTCCGAAGTTGAGTGCCGGGATGCCCAGCGCAGCGAAGCGCGCCACGTCGGTCCACCCGTACTTCGCGCGGGGCTCCTGCCCGACGGCAGCCAGGAAGTGCTGCGCAGCAGGAGAAGACAAGCCCGGCAGAGCCCCCGGTGAGCTATCGGTGCACACCAGGTGGATGCCCGGGAAGACGTCGTGGACGTGCTCCAGCGCCTGCTCCTGCGTCCGGTCGGGCGCGAAGCGGAAGTTGACGGTCACCACGCAGCTGTCCGGGACGACGTTGCCGGCGTGCCCGCCCGCGATGCGGACCGCCTGCAGGCCCTCGCGGTAGACGCAGCCGTCGATGTCGACGCTCCGGGCGTCGTACGCCGTGAGCGTCGACAACACGGGGGCGGCGGCGTGGATCGCGTTGTCCCCGAGCCAGCTCCGGGCGCTGTGCGCGCGGGTGCCGTGCAGCGTCAGCTCAACCCGCAGCGTGCCCTGGCAACCTGCCTCGACGATCCCATCGGTGGGCTCCATGAGGATGGCGAGATCAGCGTCGAGCCACTCGCGGTGGTCACGCACAAGGTGGCCCAGGCCGTTCCTGGCCGCCTCGACCTCCTCGTTGTCGTAAAGCACGAAGGTCAGGTCGTACGCCGGGTCCGGCAGCGTCGCGGCCAGGTGCAGCAGCACCGCGTCCCCGCTTTTCATGTCACTGGTCCCGCAGCCGAACAGCCTGTCCCCCAGAATCCTCGACGGGACGTTGTCGGCGGTGGGGACCGTGTCCAGGTGCCCTGCGAGCAGTACCCGGCGCTCCCTGCCGAGGTGCGTGCGGGCGACCAGGTTGTTGCCCGCTCGTTCGACGGTCAGGTGCGGCAGGGCGACCAGGGCCTCGTGGACGAGGTCGGCGAGCCGGGCCTCGTCACCGCTGACGCTCTCGACGTCGACCAGTGCCGCGGTGAGGGTGACCGGGTCTGCGGTCAGGTCCAGGGGCATGGCTGCATCGTGTCAGCCGGCCGCCTTCCTAGGCTGCAGCGCATGACGCGCACCGCTTCCGCGACCGGCCTGGCCACCGTGACCGACGAGGGACAGGTGCTGGACACCTGGTACCCCGTGCCCGCCGTGGCCGAGGTGCCCCTGCCGGTCGACGGGCTCGAGCGGCTCGCCGGCGCCGACGAGGTGCGTCGGGTGCGGCGCGAGGTGGTCACCCGGGCCGTCGACCTCGACGCCGCGCCGGTCGACGCAAGCGACGCCTATCTGCGGCTGCACCTGCTGTCTCACCGGCTCATCACGCCGCACGGCTGCGACCTGACCGGCGTCTTCGGGCTGCTCAGCAACGTCGTGTGGACGACCGCCGGACCGTGTGCAGTCGAGGGCTTCGAGAGCACCCGGATGCGGCTGCTGGCTCGCGGACCGGTGCAGGTCCT
The DNA here is from genome assembly GCA_043732345.1 of Frankiales bacterium. GTDB lineage: Bacteria > Actinomycetota > Actinomycetes > Mycobacteriales > SCTD01 > RYN-111. The sequence goes on from JAYTHS010000397.1 coordinate 1,557, forward strand.
GAGCGTGGACAAGTTCCCCCGCATGGTCGACTACGTGCTGCCGACCGGCGTACGCGTCGCCGATGCGGACCGGGTGCGGCTGGGTGCGCACCTCGCGGCCGGGACCACCGTGATGCACGAGGGCTTCGTGAACTTCAACGCCGGCACCCTGGGGACCTCGATGGTCGAGGGGCGGATCAGCGCCGGGGTCGTCGTGGACGACGGGAGCGACATCGGCGGCGGGGCCTCCGTCATGGGGACGCTGTCCGGTGGCGGGACCGAGGTGGTCCGCATCGGCAAGCGCTGCCTGGTCGGCGCCAACGCCGGGACCGGCATCAGCCTGGGGGACGACTGCGTGGTCGAGGCCGGCTGCTACGTCACGGCCGGCACGAAGGTCACCCTGGACGACGGGCGGGTCGTCAAGGGCCGCGACCTGTCGGGCTCGTCGGGGCTGCTGTTCCTGCGCGACTCGATGAGCGGCGCCGTACGAGCCCGTCCCCGCGCCGGCAAGACCGTCACGCTCAACGCCGCCCTCCACGCCAACTGACCGCGGCCTCCTGCTCCTCCTTTCCCTCCACTTCCTGCTCCTCCTTTCCCTCCTCCCCCCTCTTTCCCCTCCTCCCCCCTCTTCCTCCTTCCCCTTGATCAACGGAACCGGCATGGGTGTTCAGGCCGCGTCACGGCCCCTGCTGGTTACGTTGATCATCGGAGTGGGGAGGCAAAACGGCGGGGAGACCGGACGCGGTCCGCACAGCAGCGGGCCCCGCGGCACGAGGCGCAACCCCGGCGGGTCCCCGAGACCCCGACCCAGCCGGTCGCGGGCTGCGTCGATGAGGCTGCTGTGGAAGCCCGCCGGGTCGGTGCGGTAACGCGTCGGGGGGACGTGCAAGAGCTCTGCGCCGTGCGCCTGCACCCGGCGGTGCCGCTGCAGCGTGGCGTCAAGCTGCTGCTCCGACCCGTGCTCTTGACGGCTGTCGAGCTCGCCGCCGACCCCGGTGCCGGCGAGGTAGACGTCAAGGACCACGACCAAGCCGTCGTCGTCGTGAAGCTCGAGGTTGGCCCAGAACGGCACCCCCTCGCCCAGGAGCCCGTCGATGAGCTCTGCCTCCGGGGGTGAGGTGGCGCCGCGCTCAGCATCTCGAACAGCTCGCCGCAGCAGGGCCGAGTCGCGCATCGCCCCGGCCTCGACGACAGCCCGGACCTCGTCCAGCGAGCAGAGCCGGTCGGCGACTGCCCCCAGAACGAGTCCGCGGACCTCGCGCAGGCATGAGTCGTCGAGCCAGGCCTGCTCCCTGCGCCGATCACCGAGATCGGCCCGCCGATGGGCTGCGACCTGGCGGCCAGCGTCGACGACCACCTGAGCCGCCGGAGCGAGCAGGAGGCCCTTCCACGGGGTGGTCGGCAGGGTGGACAGGGCGCCGAACCGACGGACGAGGACGTGACTCTGCGAGCTCGCCCGGCGGCGCTCGGGCTCGACCAGCACCATCGCGCCGGGAAGGTCGGGCACCCACCGCATCCCCAGCGCTCTGGCCGCGACCAGCCCGGTCAGCACCGCACCCGCGCCGGCGTGCGCTACGGCGACGTGGGCGAGCTCGACGGCCGTGAGCTCCCGACGATGCGGGACGTAGACCCCGCGCACCGGAGCCTGCCAACGACGGGCGAGGGCCGTCCTCACGGTGTCGGGATCGGCGCCGGCAGCCCGCAGGTCAGCCGCCGTGACGACACCACCGCGCTCGGTCCCGAGACGTGTGGCCAGCCTGTCAAGCTCGTCGCTGCGCATGCGACCCAGTCAGCCAGACCTGTGGCTGTCGAGGCCCTGTCGAGGCGGCCTGTGGAGGGTCGCGGCCCCTGGGGAGAACCCTCCGCCCGCGTGATCAACGGAAGCACACGGGCGCCAGAGGGCTTCGAGAGCCCCTGCCGGTTCCGTTGATCATGAAAGGGGGCCCGAGGGTCGAAGGGGGCGGGGGGGTCAGGCGGGTCAGGGGGCGGTGAGGCGCTCCACCGCGGCGGCGATCCGTTCGTCGGTGGCGGTCAGGGCCAGCCGGACGTGGCGGGCTCCGGCCGCGCCGTAGAACTCACCGGGGGCGGCCAGCACGCCCCGCTCGGCGAGCCATGCCACGGTGTCCCAGCACGGCTCGTCGCGGGTCACCCACAGGTAGAGCCCGCCGACCGAGTGGTCGACCCGGAACCCGGCAGCCAGGACGGCATCCCGCAGCGCCGTACGGCGGGCCCGGTAGCGCTCCTTCTGCGCGAGCACGTGCTCGTCGTCCCCCAGCGCGGCCACGAGAGCCGCCTGCACCGGCGTCGGCATCAGCAGCCCGATGTGCTTGCGGGCCTCCACCAGCAGCGAGACTGCGTGCGCGTCACCGGCGGCAAAGCCGGCCCGGTAGCCGGCCAGGTTGGAGCGCTTGGACAGCGAGTGCAGAGCCAGCACTCCCTCGGTCGAGTCGCCGCACACCGACGGGTGCAGCACCGACACCGGCTCGGCCTCCCACCCCAGCTCGACGTAGCACTCGTCGGAGGCTATGAGGACCCCGTGCTCACGGCCCCAGGCGATGACGCGGGCCAGCTCGGAAGCCGAGAGCACCTGCCCTGCAGGGTTTCCCGGTGAGTTAACCCACACCAACCCGACCCGCGAGGGGTCGTGGGCGGTCGGGTCGTCGGTGGCCACCGGCTCGCAGCCCGCCAGCCGCGCCCCGGCGTCGTACGTCGGGTAGGCCAGCGCGGGGAGGAGCACCTGCCGGCCGGTCAGCCCCAGCAGGCTCGGCAGCAGCGCGACCAGCTCTTTGCTGCCGATCGAAGGCAGCACCTCGTCCGGGGTGACGGTCCCGCCCAGCCGCCGGGAGACCCAGTCCACGACGGCGGTGCGCAGTGCCGGGGTCCCGATGGTCAGCGGGTAGCCGGGAGCGTCGGCAGCCTCCCGCAGGGCCTGCTGGACGACGGCCGGGGTGGGATCGACGGGCGTACCGATCGACAGGTCGACGATGCCGCCCGGGTGCCGCCGCGCGTCCTCGGCGCTCGGCGCGAGCCGGTCCCAGGGGAACGCCGGGAGCTGGGCGCGCGCGGCCCACCCGGGGAGCAGCCCGACCACGGGACTCAGAGGCCTTCGGTGTTCTTCCCGAGCGGGACCGCCAGCACGACGGGGTGGTCGAGGTCGACGGGGCCGACCTTGGACGCGCCACCGGGGCTACCGATGGTGGTCGTCTCGGTGAAGAAGTCCACGTTGGCGCGGTAGTAGTCCTTCCACTTCGCCGGGGTGTCGTCCTCGTAGAAGATGGCCTCGACGGGGCAGACCGGCTCGCAGGCACCGCAGTCCACGCACTCGTCGGGGTGGATGTAGAGCGATCTGCCACCTTCGTAGATGCAGTCGACGGGGCACTCCTCGATGCACGCCTTGTCCTTGACGTCGACGCAGGGCTCGGCGATCACGTAGGTCACTGCAGGTTGTCCTCTCCTGGGCGATGTTGCCCCCGTAGTCTCGCCGACGTGGCAGCCGACGCGCGAACCGGGGGGCCGTACGCCCGGGAGGCCGGGCCGGGTGACAGCGGTGTCCGGGTGACGCTCCGGTACCGCCTGCCGGACGGCCTGACCACCGACGTCCTGGGCGTCCTCGAGTCGTGGGCCGACGGGTCCGTCGTCGTGCGCCGGCGTGACGACACCTGCGTCACGGTCGACGAGCCCACCGTACTCGCCGTACGACGGATCCCCCCGCCCCCGGTCCGCCGTTGACCTCCGCCACCCGCCGCAGGTTCGCCGAGGTCCTGCGGGAGAGCCCGGTCGACCTCGGGCTGGCCTGCCTGCTGGTGGGGTGCGAGGTGGAGCCCGACCTGGACCTCGCGGAGTCCTTCGCCGTGCTGGACGCCCTCGCGGCGAACGCCCGGCCGCTGGTGCCGCGGGGCTGCTCGCCGGCAGCGGCGGCGGAGGGGCTGCGGGTCGCCCTCGGCGAGCGGGCCGGGTTCGCCGGCTTCGAGGACGACTTCGCCGACGTCCGGGCCTCGTTGCTGCACGAGGTCCTGCGACGGGGCCGGGGGCTGCCGATCCTGCTGTCTGTCGTGTGGGTCGAGGTCGCTCGACGGCTCGACGTCCCGGCGTACTGCCTGGGGCTCCCGGGCCAGGTCGTGGTGGGCCTCGGGGACCCGCAGGGCGAGCACGTCGTCGTCGACCCGTTCGCTGGGGGCCGCCGCAGCAGCGTGCCCCCGGGCTTCCCCCCGCTCCCGCCCGGCGACCTGCTGCTGCGGCTGCTCACCAACATCCGGGTCCTGACGAGCCGGCAGGAGCGCTCGCTCGAGACCGCCCGGACCCGGCTGTGGGCGACCGAGCTCACCCTGCTGCTGCCCCGCCACCCCGTGTCGCTGCTGCGCGAGCGAGGTGAGCTCCGGGTGCGCTTGGGCGAGCACCTTGGTGGCGCCCAGGACCTCGAGACGTACGCCGACGTCGTGGAGGACGCCGACCCCGACGCCGCGACGAGCGCCCGCCGGGCTGCCCGGCTCGCGCGGGCCCGGCTCAACTGATCGGGGCCCGACTAGCCTTGGATCGTGCTGCGCCTCCACGACACCCGCACCCGCTCGGTCGAGCCGATCGTGCCGTCGACACCCGGCCGGCTGTCCGTCTACGCCTGCGGGCCGACGGTCTACCGCTACGCCCACGTCGGCAACCTGCGCACCTTCCTGCTCACCGACCTGATCCGACGGACCGCCGAGCTGCAGGGCCTCTCGGTCCGGCTGGTGCAGAACATCACCGACGTCGGGCACCTGCAGGACGACGCTGGCATCGACAGCGCCGGTGAGGACAAGCTGCTGGCGCAGGCCAAGCTCGAGGACAAGAGCCCGTTCGCCGTCGCCCGCTTCTACGAGGACGCCTTCCACCGCGACCTCGCCCTGCTCAACGTGCGCCCCGCCGACACCTACCCCCGGGCCTCGGAGTGCATCGGGCTGATGGTCGACCTCATCGGCCGGCTCGTGGAGAAGGGGCATGCCTACGTCGGCCAGGACGGCACCGTCTACTTCGACGCCCGCTCCGTCCCGACGTACGGCGCGATCAGCGGCAACCGGCTGGAGGACCTGCGGGCGGGCCACGGGGCCACCGGCGAGTCCACCGCCACCGGCAAGCGCTTCCACGCCGACTGGGCGCTGTGGAAGCTGGCGTCGGCGAGCCGCGAGATGACGTGGGACAGCCCGTGGGGCAGCGGTTTTCCGGGCTGGCACGTCGAGTGCTCCGCCATGTCGCTGGACCTGCTGGGCGAGACGATCGACGTGCACACCGGCGGCATCGACCTGCGCTTCCCGCACCACGAGGACGAGCGGGCGCAGTCCGACAGCGCCGTCGGGCACGAGGTCGTCCGGCACTGGGTGCACGGCGAGCACCTGCTGTTCGAGGGCCGCAAGATGGCCAAGTCCACCGGCAACGTCGTGCTGGTCAGCGACGTCGTGGCCCGCGGCCTGGACCCGCTGGCTCTGCGGCTGGCGTTCCTGTCGAGCCGGTACCGCCAGCAGGCCAACCTGTCCTGGGACGCCCTGACCGCGGCTCACAAGACCCTGGACCGGTGGCGCGCAGCGGTGGCCGCCTGGGCCGAAGAGCCGTCGGCACCGATCGACGCTGACGCGCGGGTCGCGATCACCAAGGCGTTCGAGGATGACCTGGACACCCCGCAGGCCCTGCAGGTGCTCCGGTCGTTCGAGAAGTCCGATGCCTCAGCGGGTTCGAAGTTCGAGACGTTCGCCTGGGCCGACCGGCTGCTCGGGCTGGACCTCGCCCGGCAGGTCGGTCAGGCCCCCGCAGCCCTGCCCACCGGGGCACAGGAGCTGCTCGACGCCCGCGCGCGGGCTCGCAGCGGCAAGGACTTCGCAGCCTCGGACCGGCTGCGCGACGAGCTCGCGGCCCTCGGGGTCGCGGTCAAGGACACCCCCACCGGACAGACCTGGAGCCTCACGTGACCTCGAGAGACCACGACGTCGTCGTCCACGGAGCCACCGGCTTCGTCGGCCGGCTGACCGCCCGGCACCTGGTCGGCTCCATCGCGCGCATCGCGCTGTCCGGCCGCTCCCGCGACAAGCTCGAGGCGCTGCGCGACGAGCTCGGCGTCGACTGGCCGCTGCTGGTGACTGACGCCGCCGACCCCGACGCCCTGGCCTCGCTCGCCGCCGCCACCACCGCGGTGGCCACGACGGTGGGCCCGTACGCCAAGCACGGCCTGCCCCTGGTCGCGGCGTGCGCCGACGCCGGCACCCACTACGCCGACCTGACCGGCGAGGTGCTCTTCGCCCGGGACAGCGCCGCCCAGTCGCACGCCCGCGCTGTCGAGACGGGTGCGCGCATCGTGCACTCGGCCGGCTTCGACTCCGTCCCGTCCGACCTCGGGGTCCACCTGCTCGCCGAGCGGGCGAAGGCCGACGGAGAGGGCACACTGGGGGAGACGGTCCTGCTGCTGGTCTCCGCGCGGGGCGGCGTCAGCGGCGGCACCATCGACTCGCTGCGCAACCAGGTCGACGTCGTCAAGGGCGACCCCTCGCTGCGGGCATTCGTCGCCGACCCCTACGCGCTGAGCCCCGATCGCGCCGCCGAGCCCGACCTCGGCGGCGAGGGCGACCAGGTGCTGCCGGCCCGCGACCCGCTGCTCGGCCGGTGGGTCGCGCCATTCGTGATGTCGCCCTACAACACCCGGATCGTCCGGCGCAGCAACGCCCTGCTGCAGCACACCTACGGGCCGGGCTTCCGCTACCGCGAGGTGATGGGGGTGGGCAGCTCCCCACTGGCCCCGGTCCTGGCCGGCGCCGTCGCAGCCGGCATCGGCGCCACCACCCTGGGGCTGGCCCTGCCGCTGACCCGGGCGCTGCTGGACCGGGTGCTGCCCAAGCCGGGTGCCGGCCCGTCGGAGAAGGTGCAGCGTGGCGGCCACTTCCTCGTCGAGGTGCATACCCGGACGAGCACCGGCGCCCGCTACGTCGCCACGGTCGCCGCGAAGGGTGACCCGGGCTACTCCGCGACCGCCGTCATGCTCGCCGAAAGCGCACTGAGCCTGGCCCTGGACCCGCTCACCTCACCCGGCGGTGTCCTCACCCCCGCCGTCGCGATGGGCACGGCACTGGCAGAGCGCCTGCGCCGCAACGGTTTCGAGCTCTCGGTGAAGCGCGACTCCTAGGCGCTCGCGAGCCGGGCGTTGTCGATGACGATGGCGGCTGGGCCCTCGATGAGCTTGAGCGTCGACAGCGCCGTCTCGCCGAACGCGTTCTTCGTCGCGCTCGACAGCGCCAGCACCCCGACGACGACCCCACCGTGCCCGCGTAAGGGCATCGACAGGAACGTCGACATGTCCGTCGGTCCAGCCAGGTCGTCCGCGTCGTCCACCAGCGAGCCCCCCGCAGCGGCCAGCCGGACGTCGAGCCCCTCGGGCCGCAGCTGGGTCCCGCCGTACGACGACAGGCCCTCGACGGCGGAGCGCAGGAACGCGTCGTAGTGCACGCGAGCGGTCTGGTTGCCGACCGCGACGTACGCCGACCGCTCGGCCCCGAGCATCACGGCCGCCAAGTCGTAGCCGACGAAGCGCTGCAGGACCCCAAGCAGCGAGGCGACGGAGGCCTCCAGCCCGTTGGCGGTCGCGGCGATCGCCATCACTGACTGGGCGACCGAGGACTCGAACAGCTTGCGGTCCAACAGGTCGCACACCCGCGACAGCACGTCCTCCTCCGAGACCTCGAGCACATCGGGGGCGAGCCGAGGCCGGCCACCCCGCGCCGCGGTCGCGGCCAGGAGCACCTCGAGGATGGTGCTGGCGAGCTCGGGGGCCTCGAAGTCCTTCGTGAGGTAGCGGTCGACCCCGGCCTGCCCGGCCCAGTAGCGGTCGCTGGCCGCGTCGAGCGAGGTGAGCATCACGACCGGGATGTCCGCGGTCTGCCAGTCGTCCTTGAGCAGGCGGGCGGCGATGAAGCCGGACACCCGCGGCATCTGGACATCCAGCACGACCGCGTCGGGCTGGTGCAGCAGGACTGCCTGCACCGCCCCGATGCCGTCCTCGGCGGCGATGACCTCGTGACCCTCCCGGGTCAGCACCGACGAGACGATCCGTCGCAGCGTGGGGCTGTCGTCCGCGATCACGATCCGGGCCACTAGCCGTCTCCCTGTCCTGGCCGCATCAGCGGCCCACCAGTCGTCGTACCGTCGCGACCAAGGTCTGCTGGTCGAACTCGTTCTTGAGCAGGTACGCCGAGCAGCCGGCGTCCAGACCGGCCTGCCGGGCGTGCTCCTCGCCCCGGCTGGTCATGATGATGACGGGTACGTCCTCCCAGCCCTTCGTGCGCCGGATCGTCCGGGTGAGGTCGAAGCCGTCCATGCCCGGCATCTCGACATCGGACAGCACCAGGTCGGCGGGATCGTCGCGCAGCCGCGAGGCGCCGTCGAGCCCGTCGACGGCGGTCTCGACGGCGTAGCCGGCGCCCTCGAGGATGACCCGCTCCAGCTCCCGGACCCCGACCGAGTCCTCCACGACGAGGACCCGGGGCCGGTGGTGGCGCTCCCCCGCCAGGGCGGCCGCGCCCGCAGCCGGGGCGGGGGCGAGGGGCAGGCCGCCCACAGCCCGGTCAGCGAGCTCGCGCAGGTCCAGTAGGCACACGACGCTGCCGTCCCCGTCGATGGTGGCGCCGGCGACTCCCGGTACCCGCCCGAGGAACGCCCCGAGGTCCTTGACGACCAACTCCTCCTCGCCCTCGAGGCGGTCCACGGCCCAGGCGATCTGGCCGCCGGGGCCGGAGGCGTGGCGGACGACCAGGGCGGCACGGGGCGGCTGCCCCGTCCGCGGCAGGCCGAGCGAGGTCCGCAGGTCGAGCAGCGGCACGGACACACCGTGGCGCAGCACCACGGTGGCCCCGGCCAGCACGTGGACCTGCGCGTCCCGCAGGCTCAGGGACTCCACGACCCCCGGCACGGGTACGGCGTACCGCTCCGAGCCGACCCGGGCGACCAGGCAGCGCAGGACCCCGAGCGTCACGGGAAGGGTGAGCAGGAAGGTCGAGCCGGCCCCCCGGGTCGTGCGGATCTCCACCGAGCCGCCCAGCTCCTCGACAGCGTCGCGGACGACGTCCAGCCCGACGCCGCGCCCCGAGGTCCGGGTGACCGTGCTGCTGGTCGTAAACGCCGGGGTGAGCAGGACCCCGAGCAGCGGGCTGCCGGTCAGCACCGTGTCGCTGGGCAGCAGGCCCGCGGCCACGGCGCGCTGGCGCACGGCGTCCTCGTCGATCCCCGACCCGTCGTCGGCGACTTCGACCACGACGGTCCCCCCGACGCTGCGGGCGCTGACAGTGACCCGGGCCAGCACAGGCTTGCCCGCAGCGCGGCGGCCCGCGGGGTCCTCGCAGCCGTGGTCGACCGCGTTGATAACCAGGTGCTTGAGGGCGTCGGCGATGCCGTCGAGGACCTGCTTGTCGAGCTCGACGTCCTCGCCGACCAGAACCAGCTCCACCTGCTTCCCGGTGGCCTGTGCGACGTCCCGGAGGATCCTCGGGAGGGCGGCGAACACCCGCCGTACCGGAACCATCGCCAGGCCCATCGCGCCATCGCGGACCAGGGCCATGCCACCGCGGTGGTCCTCGACCAGCTCGCGCAGGCTGCGCACGGTCCCGGTGAGCTCGTCGCTCGTGACGACCAGGCGGTGCAGAGCGAGGGCGACGTCGGGGGGCAGGCTGTCGACTTGGCGGGTGAGGGCCTGGCGCAGGGTCGCAGTGCAGCGGGCCTGGTCGCCGGAGAGCTGGAGCAGCGTCCCGGCGGCCTGCTCGAGGCGGCGCGCCCCGAGGTCAGCCTCCCCGACGGCGTCCAGCAGGCCGAACACCTTCGAGGCCGTCACCCGCACGGTGTCGCTGGCCTGTCGAGGTCCCTCGGCGTCAGAGCCCACCGAGTGGGTCGGTGCATCGTCGGGCAGCTCCCGGCGCGGGACCTCGAACGTGAGGTCCCCGGCGGCGGCGGTCAGGGCCGTCACCAGCGGGGCGAGGGCGGCATCGACGAGCGCGTCGGGTCCGGGCAGCGCCCGCGCGATCCCGTCGCAGGCGGCCAGCAGCAGGTCGACGTGCTCGTGCCGGACGGCGAACCGCCCGTCGCGCAGGGCTCCGAGCAGGTCCTCCATGGTGTGGGCGACCTGCAGGACGCCCTCGAGGCCGAGCATCCGGGCCGAGCCCTTGACGGTGTGGGCGTCGCGGAACAGCAGGGTGACGACCTGCCGCGGGCTGGCGTGGGTCTCGAGGGCGAGCAGCCCCGACTGCAGCGAGGCGAGCCGCTCCTCGACCTCCGCCCGGAAGGTCGCGAGCAGCTCGGGATCATCGCCCCACGCCGTCATGCCTACTGCGTCGGCGTCGGGCCGGTATCCCTGTAGCCCGCCCGACCCGGCCTGCTCAGGTGTTGAACTGGGCGATGCTGGCGCGCAGGTCCGCGGCGAGCTCGTGGAGCTGGGCGGCGGCCGCAGCGGACTGGCGGGAGCCGACGGCGTACTGACGTGAGACATCGCTGACCTGGGTCATCGCCGCGACGACCTGGTCCGACGCCGACCGCTGCTGCTGGGTCGCGATGGAGATCTCCTTGGCGGCCGTCGTGGTCTCGTCGACCATCCCGCTGATCCGCTCCAGGGCGTCCACGACGCCGCGGGCGAGCTGCGTGCCGGCCCTGACCTCCTTGGACCCCTCCTCGCTGGCGATGATCGTCGCGTTGGTCTCGGCCTGGATCTCCCCGACGAGGGCCTGGATCTGACCCGCCGACTCCTGCGACCGCTCAGCGA
>JAYTHS010000398.1:0-3856 GCA_043732345.1 Frankiales bacterium
GTCGGCGTCGGTGGACAGGGTGACGGGCTGGGCCGCGGCGACCTGCGTGGTGGTCTGCCGGGACCGGTCGTCGAGCCGCTGGCTCTTGGTCTGCAGCGCCGGGCCGATGCCTAGCGCCGCCAGCAGGATGCCGACCGTGAAGGCCAGCGCGGTCGAGGTGACCACGAGCCGGGCCCGGTTACCCGTGAGCGCGAAGCGGAGCCCGAGGAGCAGGCTCGACACGCGAGCACCCAGGCGTCTGACCGGCCGTCGCGCAGGACGACCTCCCTGTCGGCGTAGGCCGCGACCCGGCTCTCGTGGGTGACCAGCACGACGCTGCTGCCCTGGACCCGGGCAGCGCCGACGAGCAGGTCCATGACGAGCTCGCCGTTGAAGCTGTCCAGCGCACCCGTCGGCTCGGCGGCGAACACCACCCGCGGACCGCCCACGAGGGCCCGGGCGACGGCGACCCGCTGGCCCTGGCCACTCGACATCTCGCCCGGCCGCTTGTCGGCGACGTCGGCGACCTCGAGCCGCTCCAGCCACTCGCGGGCCCGGCGTCGGGCCGGCGTACGGCGGTCGCCCGCGAGGCGAAGGGGCAGCGCGACGTTGTCCACGGCGGACAGCTCCGGGACCAGCGAGCCGAACTGGAACACGAAGCCGAAGTCACTGCGCCGCAGGGCAGAGCACCGCTCGTCGGACAGGTCGTCCAGGCGGCCGCCGCGGTAGCGCACCTCCCACGCGTCGGGCCGCAGGATCCCGGCCAGGCAGTGCAGCAGGGTGCTCTTGCCCGAGCCGGAGGGGCCGAGGAACGCGAGCACCTCGCCGGGTGCGACCTCGACTGAGGCGCCGGCGAGGGCGGGTGAAGCTCCGAACGACAGGTGCAAGTCGGTGGCGGTGAGCAGGGCGTCGGTCACGAGATCTCCCGGGCGAGGCGGGACAAGCGGGCGGCGGTGTGCTCGAGCCACCTGAGGTCGGCGTCGAGGTGGAACAGCGCGAAGTCCAGCGACAGGACTCGGTCGAGGTCGACGCCGTCCTTGGCCGCTTGCAGCGCCCGCATGGTCGTCAGGTGCTCGACCCGCTGCGCGTTGAGCACGGCGCCGGCATCGCGCCCGGACTGCAGGGCGAGCACGACCTTGGCGAACAGCTCGGGCTGCAAGTAGGCCCCCGGCCCCTCCGGCTGTGAGAACCACCGGTCCAGATCGGTCACCCCCTGCGCGGTCACGGCGTACGTCGTGCGGTCCGGGCCGCCCTCGCGACCAGTGGCGGCGACGGCGACGAACCCGTCGCGCTCGAGCCGGCCGAGAGTCGCGTAGACCTGCCCCGCCTTGAGCGGACGGTCCTGGCCGAAGCGGGTGTCGTAGGCCCGCTTGAGGTCGTAGCCGTGACGGGGCTGCACCTCGATCAGGCCGAGCAGCGTGTGGCTGACCGACATGGACGGCATCTAGTCACATTGTGACTAGTACCGTCAAGGACCGGCCTCAGAGTTGGAAAGCTGCCCTGGTGTTGGCGGCCAGCGCGTGGCACAGCTCATCGATGTCCTGCCCCCGTACGGCGGCGAGCGTCCGCACGGTGAGCGGGACCAGGTAGGGGGCGTTGGGGCGACCGCGGTGGGGCATCGGGGTGAGGAACGGCGCATCGGTCTCGACCAGCAGCCGGTCCACCGGGCAGACGACAGCCGCCTCGCGCAGCGCGTCGTTGGGCTTGAAGGTGATCGGCCCGGCGAAGCTCAGCCAGTAGCCGGCATCGGCGCACTCGCGGGCCATCACGGCATCGCCTGAGTAGCAGTGGAAGACGACCCGCTCGGGGGCGCCCTCCTCGCGCAAGACCCGCAGGACGTCGGCGTGCGCGTCGCGGTCGTGGATGACCAGGGCCTTGCCCGCCTGCTTGGCGATCGCGATGTGCGCCCGGAACGACTCCTCCTGCAGCCGGTGCCCGTCCGGCCTGGTGCGAAAGTGGTCCAGGCCCGTCTCGCCGACAGCCTTGACCTGCGGAAGTGCTGCCAGCACGGCGATCTCGTCCAGCGCCTCCGGCGTCGCCATCCCGCGGCCAGCCTCGTTGGGGTGCAACGCGACGGCCGCCCAGACGCTGTCGTGGTCGACCGCCAGCTCGGCGGCGAGCCGCGACGAGGGCAGGTCTACCCCGACCTGCACGACCGTGTCGATACCCACCGCGCGCGCCTGGGCCAGCTGCTCGGCGACGTCGCCGCCCATAATGTCCAGGTGGCAGTGGCTGTCGGCCACGGCGACCGCGAGGGGCTCGGGAGCCGGGGGCGCCTCCTGCGACGGCTGGCCCGACCTCGTCGCCCGGCTCATCCGTTGCGTCCGCTCGACCTGGGCGCGGACACGGCCGGACGGGTGGATGCAAGCGTCGTCACGTCTCGGCCTCGAGTCGGGCGAGCTCCTCGTCAACGATCGACGGGTCGAGCTTGGTGAACAGCGGGACCGGCTCGCCGATAACGACGCCCGGCGTGATCGGCTGCGACTCCCACCGCGCCTGGGCCGACGCGTAGTCCCCCCGCAGCACCGGGTACGACGGTCCGCCGTCGAGGTCGTCCACCTCGACGAGCTCGGGCTGTCCGGACCAGGCCCCTGTCCCGCCGAGCATCTCGAAGACCTTCTGCGAGCTGTGCGGCAGGAACGGCGTCAGCAGCGTCTTGGCGTCGGAGATGAGCTGGAGCGCGACGTGCAGGACGGTCGCCCGCCGCTCCGGGTCCTCCTTGAGCTTCCACGGCTGCTCGGCCGACAGGTAGCCGTTGGCCATCCCAACCGTGCGCATCGCCTCGTTGACGGCGGCCTTGAGCTGGTTTTTGTCGAGCAGCCCCCCTACGACGCCGAAGGCATCCCGAGAAGCGGCAAGCGCTGCGTCGTCAGCCGCGGTGAACGGCCCGGCCTCCGAGATGGTCCCGATGTTCTTGTGCACCAGGGACATCACCCGGTTGACCAGATTGCCCCAGCCGGCCACCAGCTCGGTGTTGTTCCGGGTGACGAACTGATCCCAGGTGAAGTCGGTGTCGCTCGACTCCGGCCCATTGACGCACAGGTAGTAGCGGATCGCGTCGGGGCCGTACCTCTCGAGCACGTCACGGACGTAGATGACAACCGAGCGCGAGGAGCTGAACTTCTTGCCCTCCATCGTGAGGTACTCGCTGGACACGACCTCCGACGGCAGCTCCAGCGGCCCGTAGGCCTCCCGCGACCCGAGCAGGATCGCCGGCCAGATGACCGAGTGGAAGACGACGTTGTCCTTGCCCATGAAGTAGTAGCCGCGCGCGTCATCGTTCTGCCACCAGGCGCGCCAGGCGTCGGGGTCGCCGGTGCGGCGGGCCTACTCGACGGATGCAGACAGGTAGCCGATGACGGCGTCGAACCACACGTAGATCCGCTTGTCGTCGCGATCCGCCCAGCCCGGCAGCGGAATGGGCACGCCCCAGTCGAGGTCGCGGGTGATGGCCCGCGGCTTGAGGTCCTCGAGCAGGTTGTAGGAGAACTTCAGGACGTTGGGTCGCCACTCGGTGCGCGACTGCAGCCACCCGCCGAGCGCCTCGGCGAAGGCCGGCAGCTCGAGGAAGAACTGCGCTGACTCGACGAACTTCGGCGCTTTCCCGTCGATCTTCGACCTTGGGTTGACAAGGTCCCGCGGGTCGAGCTGGTTGCCGCAGTTGTCACACTGGTCGCCGCGTGCGCCGTCATACCCGCAGATAGGGCAGGTGCCCTCGACGTAGCGGTCCGGCAGACCCCGCCCCGTCGACGGGTCGATCGCCGACAGCTGGGTGCGCTCGACGATGTAGCGGTTGTCGAAGAGCCCCTTGAACAGCTCCTGCGTGACGGCGTAGTGGTTGCGAGTCGTGGTCCGGGTGAACAGGTCGTAGGACAGG
>JAYTHS010000399.1:0-1058 GCA_043732345.1 Frankiales bacterium
CTGGTGGCGGCGTTTGAGAAGGTGCGCGGAGGGCTGAGACGGGTGACCAACCAGGACCCCGAGGGGACCTACAAGGCGCTCGAGAAGTTCGGCGTCGACGTCACCCAGCAGGCTCGCGACGGCAAGCTCGACCCGGTCATCGGACGCGACACCGAGATCCGCCGGGTCGTGCAGGTGCTCTCGCGGCGCACCAAGAACAACCCGGTCCTGATCGGCGAGCCCGGGGTCGGCAAGACGGCCGTCGTTGAGGGGCTGGCCCAGCGGATCGTTGCCGGCGACGTACCGGAGAGCCTGCGCGGCAAGCGGGTCATCAGCCTGGACCTCGGGGCGATGATCGCCGGCGCGAAGTACCGCGGGGAGTTCGAGGAGCGGCTCAAGGCCGTGCTGGCCGACATCAAGGACAGCGAGGGTGAGGTCATCACCTTCCTGGACGAGCTGCACACCGTCGTCGGCGCCGGCAAGGCCGAGGGCAGCATGGATGCCGGCAACATGCTCAAGCCGATGCTGGCCCGCGGCGAGCTGCGCATGGTTGGCGCGACGACCCTGGATGAGTACCGCACCGGTATCGAGAAGGACCCAGCCCTGGAGCGCCGGTTCCAGCAGGTCCTCGTCGGTGAGCCCTCCGTCGAGGACACCATCGCGATCCTGCGCGGGCTGAAGGGTCGCTACGAGGCGCACCACCGGGTCGAGATCACCGACGGTGCGCTGGTCGCCGCGGCGACCCTGTCGGACCGCTACATCACGGCCCGCTTCCTGCCCGACAAGGCGATCGACCTCGTCGATGAGGCCGGCTCGCGGCTGCGGATGGAGATCGACAGCCGACCCGTGGAGATCGATGAGCTGCAGCGCTCCGTCGACCGGATGACGATGGAGGAGCTCGCGCTGCAGCGGGAGACCGACGAGGCCTCCGCGGCTCGGCTCGCCGAGCTCCGCCGAGAGCTGGCCGACCGCAGCGAGGAACTGCAGGGCCTCAACGCCCGCTGGGAGCGGGAGAAGACCGGCCTCAACCGCGTCGGTGAGCTCAAGCAGGAGCTGGACGACCTGCAGTCGCAGCTCGA
>JAYTHS010000400.1:0-1057 GCA_043732345.1 Frankiales bacterium
TTGTTCTTGGCGCGCAAGGCCCCGCGAACGGACTGCTCGCGCTGGCGCTGGGCCTGCTGGACGAGCCCGGCCCGCTTGTCGTCGAAGTCGTCGTACTGCTCCCTGGTCTGGCGCTTCGCGAGCGCCCGCGCTTCCAGGAAGGCCTCCCACCCGCCGTTGTAGAGCCGGGCGGTCCGCAGCGGCCCGTCGACGTCCAGGACCGAGGTGATGGTGCGGGACAGGAACTCCCGGTCGTGGCTGACCAGCACCAGGCCGCTGCTGAGCTCCTGCACGAAGCGCTCGAGGCGCTCCAGCCCGGCGAAATCCAGGTCGTTGGTCGGCTCGTCGAGCAGGAAGACGTCGAAGCGCGACAGCAGGACGCTGGCCAGCGAGGCCCGAGCGGCCTGCCCGCCCGACAGCGAGGTCATCGGGGCGGCCAGCAGCGCGGGCGACAGGCCGATGTCGGCGCAGACCTGCCCGGCGCGCTGGTCCAGGTCGGCACCGCCGAGGTCCAGCCAGCGCTGTAGCGCCCCGTCGTAGCCGTCCGCGTCGTTGTTCGTCAGCGCCTCCGTGGCGGCGTCGAGCTGGGCCTGCGCGGCCGTCACACCCGTGCGCCGGAGCAGGAACTGCTCGACGCTCTCGCCTGGGACCCGCTCGGGCTCCTGCGGTAGCAGGCCCACGTTGGCAGATGTCGGGGCGAGCGACAGCGATCCGGTGTCGGGCTCGAGAAGTCCTGCCAGACAGGTCAAGAGCGTGCTCTTGCCGACCCCGTTGGGTCCGACGACCCCGATGCGGCTGCCGGCGGAGACCGTGAGCGAGACGTCGGACAGGACGAGCAGCGGGCCACGGACGACCGTGATCCCCGCGGCGACGAGGGTCGCGGTCACGAGGTCAGGACGTCGGAGAGGTCGAAGCGGACGGGGACCTCGAGCTGGGCGTAGGTGCACGAGTGCGCGTCACGGTCCGGACGCCAGCTCTTCCACTGCGCCGTGTGCCGGAAGCGAGTGCCCTCCATGTGGTCGTAGGCGACCTCCGCGACGAGCTCGGGCCGCAGGGGCACGAACGACAAATCCTTGCC
>JAYTHS010000401.1:0-1056 GCA_043732345.1 Frankiales bacterium
GGCCGGTACTCCGCGGCCAGCCAGGTCGGGACATCGACGATCGACGTCCCGAGCACGGGCGTGTCGCCCGCCCAACGCAGGGTGGCGTCCGGGTCGGCCTGCCGACCGAGCACCGTGAGCAGCCCGACTGCCCCGAGGTAGGAGCCGAGCGGGGTGTCCCGAAGGCCGACGAGGGCACGTTCGGTAATCACGGGTGCTCCTCGGCCAACGGACAGTGCGCGCTCGACCGCCAGTCGGCGGCGCGTACCAACGTCTCCAGGTACGCGAGCACGAACGGCCCATGCTGGTCCAGCAGGCCCAGCGCGTCCCGGGTCCAGGAGGTCTCGCCCCCGAGGGAGAGCGGGCTGAGGTCCACGTCGAGCGTGTCGGCCTCACCCAGACCGGGCAGCAGCCGAGGCACAGGGTAAAGCGGCAGGGTCTCGCCGTCCTGCAGGCCGAACAGCTTGCCGTGCGCCTGAACCGTGGCGTCGCGGGCCTGGAGCCGGACCTTCCCGTGGTGTGCGGCCACCAGGTAGCGAACCAGGAAGCTGATGGGCTCGGCGGGTTGAGCAGTCAGGATCAGCGCTGAGACGAGCTCGTGCCGGAACCCGGGACGATCGGTGACGGTCAGCCGCCCACGTCCGACGGCGCTCTTCGCGTAGGGCCGGTCGATCAACCCGGCCTGGTCGCCCGGCGAGGCGAGTGCGATGAGGGCGTCGGCCCAGGGCTTCGCGGCCTTGCCCACGTCGTGCAGGAGGCCTGCTTGTACGACAGCTTCCTCTTCGGCGGGCGCCAACGGGTGCCCTAGTGCCGCGACCAGCGACCGGGCGTGCGCGGCGGTGGCGTCGAGGTGCGCGCGCAACGTCTCCCACTGCGGCTGGTCGGTCGATCCTGGTTCGGCGTCGGTGCCCTCGGTCTCCTCGGCCAGAGGGTTGCTCTCGACCCCGGTGAGGACCTCGTCCATCACGGGCTCGACCGGGACCGCCGAGCCGGGGGAGAACCCGAGCTCAGGGGTGTAGCCGCCGGCCCCTACGTCAGCGACTAGAACCATGCCTGGCCGCAGTTCGCGCCGGAGGT
>JAYTHS010000402.1:0-1055 GCA_043732345.1 Frankiales bacterium
CGGGCGGAGCACCTGGAGCTGCTGCGGGACGGGGCCGTGCTGGCCAACGCCGGCCACTTCGACGTCGAGGTCGACGTCGTGGCGCTGACGGCCCTCGCGGTCGAGGTACGCCGGCAGGTGCGCCCGCACGTCGATGAGCACGTGCTGGCCGACGGCCGTCGGCTGCTGCTGGTCGCCGAGGGGCGGCTGGCCAACCTGTCCGCCGCCGAGGGTCACCCTGCGGCCGTGATGGACGTGTCCTTCGCCGTGCAGGCCCTCACCGTCGAGTGGCTGGTCGGGCAGGACCTCGCCCCCGGCGTGCACGAGGTGCCGCGCACGATCGACACCGAGGTCGCCCGCACCCGGCTGGAGGCGACGGGGGTGGGCCTGGACGTCCTGACCAGCGACCAGGAACGCTACCTATCGACCTGGCAGGCCTGACACGCCCGCGTCAGGGTTCTGGAAACCCAGGGTGCATCCCTGACACTCGACTGTTAACGTTGCCTGTGGTGACAGCCCTGACGATCCATGAGGCGGCGACCACCACGGGGTGGTCGGCGCGGATGCTGCGGTACGTCGAGCAGCTCGGCCTCGTTGAACCAATCAGGTCTGCGGCGGGGTACCGGCTCTACGGCCCCGCCCAGCTGCAGCGCCTGCGCACCCTGCGGGAGCTGCTCAGCACCCACCGCGTCGAACTCGGTGATATCGGCTTAGCCCTGCGGCTGCGCCGCGAGCCGGAGCTGGCCACCTCGATCGACCGGTGGTTCAGCACGGTCGCGACCGCCCCGGACGGGGTTCCCGACGGCGACTGGCTGGCCTTCGAGCAGGACAAGCACGAGCACCTCCTCAACCCCACAGAGAGCAGGACCGCATGACCACCACCGCACCCGGCGCCGTCGAGGCCCACGACTCCAAAGCCGCCGACTCCACGGTCGCTGACTTCAAGGTCGCCGACCTCTCCCTCGCGGAGTTCGGCCGCAAGGAGATCCGCCTGGCCGAGCACGAGATGCCCGGCCTGATGGCCATGCGCGAGGAGTTCGGCACCAGCAAGCCGCTCACCGGCGCCCGGATCACCG
>JAYTHS010000403.1:0-1054 GCA_043732345.1 Frankiales bacterium
GGATCCTGCGCGTGACCGACCCGGGCGACCTCCTGCTCGACGATCGGACCCTCGTCGAGGTCGGCTGTGACGTAGTGCGCTGTCGCGCCGATGAGCTTCACGCCCCGCGCGTGCGCCTGGTGGTAGGGCCGGGCGCCCTTGAAGCTCGGCAGGAAGCTGTGGTGGATGTTTAGGGTGTCGGGCAGCCGCTGCACCAGAGCGCCGGACAGCACCTGCATGTAGCGCGCGAGCACCACGAGGTCGACGCCCGCCGCGAGCTCGTCGATCCGCGCCTCGGCGGCGGGCTTGTCCGAGGAGTCGACGTGGTGGAACGGCAGCCCGTGCTGCTCGACGAGCCGCTCGAAGACCCGGTGGTTGCTGACCACGCCGACGATCGCCGCGGGCAGTGAGCCCGTGCTGTGCCGATAGAGCAGGTCCTGCAGGCAGTGCCCGTGCTGGGAGACCAGCAGCAGCACCTTGCTGCGCACGGCCAGGTCCCGCAGCTGCCAGGTCATGGTGAAGGCGTCAGCCACCTCCGCGAAGCCCTCCGGGGCACGGTCCGCCGCCAGGTGCATCCGCAGGAAGAACGTGCCGGTGCCGGGGTCGCCGTACTGCTGGCTGTCCAGGATGTTGGCCTCACGCTGCGCCAGGAAGCCGGTGACGGCGTGGACGATCCCCACCCGATCGGGGCAGGACAGTGTCAGCACCAGTTCCACGGCGCCACCGTACGGCGGCGCCAGGCCCCGTGCTGGCGGCTAACCCGACCTGCAGCCCTAGAAGGACTCCTTTACTGTCGTAGGGCAGACCGGGGAGGGCGCTGTGCGGTCGTACGCCGAGCTGAAGAGGCGCCGGATCGCGTTGTCCCGGACGTGGGAGGACCTGCTCGCGGGCGGACGGGACGTGCGTCTGGTGAGCCCGGCCGACGGTCCGCTGCTGGAGTCCTGGCGGCGCAGCGCCGAGCACGTCAGCCCCAACGTCCAGGCCGCCCCGGTCGACGATCCCGAGGACGTCGTCCAGGCGTGGCAGGAGTCGCCCGTGGCGGCCGGCCTGCGGGAGGTGGTCCGGGAGGTCCGCC
>JAYTHS010000404.1:0-1051 GCA_043732345.1 Frankiales bacterium
GCGGGTCGCCGAGCGGAAGAAGGTGCCCTTGACCGAGCTGTGCATCTCGGACTCGGTGAAGAACGTCGCGTCGTGGACGGTGACGACCACGGGCCGGCCAGCGCGCAGCGGCATCGTGTAGTGCGGGGAGTGCACGACGTCGGCGCCGACCTGCTGGGCGACCAGCGGCAGGCTGGTCTGCTCCCAGGCCAGGCGCGCGAGGCGGTGCGCGATCGCGGCCGGGCCGGGGACGACCGTGGCCTCGGGTGCCATCCGGCTGTACCGATCGGTGTCGGGGCGCTGGCAGGCGAGGGCGAGATCCGCGCCGGCGACCGCGAGGGCCTGCACGAGCCCGTCGACATACC
Source organism: Frankiales bacterium (assembly GCA_043732345.1). GTDB lineage: Bacteria > Actinomycetota > Actinomycetes > Mycobacteriales > SCTD01 > RYN-111. The sequence continues at coordinate 345 of JAYTHS010000404.1, forward strand.
GCCCGACCCCTCCCTGGTCTGCGGGGACGGCGGTGGCGTCGACGAGGACGCGAGGTCCAACGTCGTTCAACGCACACTCCTCCGTTCGGGGCCAGGCCGGTCCAACCTACGCCTGCCAGTCAGGTGTGGCGCGAGTGAAGATCGGCGTAGGTGCGCCACAACTCCCGGGCCGCCCCCTCCCAGTTGTACGACGCGGCCCGGGCCGGCCCGTCCTGTCGGAGCCGCGCACGCAGCGCATCATCGCCCGTGATGGCCCGCAGTCCGTCCGCGAGCGCATCGAGGGGCACCGCGAGGGCCGCTCCGGCCGCCACCTCGACGAGGGCGGGGGCGTCGGAGGTGAGGACAGGCGTTCCGGCGGCCATGCCCTCCAGCAGGGGCAGCCCGAAGCCCTCGCTGCGGGACGGCACCACAAGCGCGGTCGCCCGGTGCAGCAGCACGGCGAGGTCGGCGTCGGGCACCCGGCCGAGCACCCGCACCTCGACGCCGGCCTGCGCGGCGAGCACCTCGACCGACACCCCGCCCCAGCCGGGCTGGCCCACGCACAGCAGCGGGGTTCCGGGGACCTCGCGCAGCGCGGTGACGAGCTCGGCGAGGCCCTTGCGCGGCTCGAGGGTCGCGACGGTGAGCAGATAGCGCTCGGGCAGCCGCAGCCGGGCGGCCCGCGCGTCCGCGTCGGCGGGCAGGTCGAGGTCGGCGCTCACGCCGTG
>JAYTHS010000405.1:0-1050 GCA_043732345.1 Frankiales bacterium
GGCAGTGTCGCCACGGCCGCCGACACCCTGAACAGCAGCGCCGTGACGCTCCGGGACTTGACGGCCACACTGAGCGCCACCGATTCAGCGGACACCGTCGCCTTGGGCAGCGTCATCACCAAGGCGGGCGACGAGCTCTCGGCCTTGAAGGGCACTCTGACCGCCCTGGGCAAGAGCCTGTCCCCCGAGGTCAAGGCGGGCCTCACCGCTGCTCCGGAGTGCGCGCCGCTGCTGGCTTCCTGAGCATCGGCCGCCCCCGCCCCCGCCCCCCACCGCCGCTGACCGGCGGCGCCGCCCAAGCCCAGCTGTCCTTGTTCTCCGCCCGACCGAGCAGGCCCGCCGTGGACGATCCGGCGGGCCTGCTCGGCTGTGCGCGGACAGCTCGTGTCGACGGCCGGTGCGACCAGGGTCTCGGTTGTCGTCGAACAAGCCTGACGGGCTGCGTGGCTGACGGGCTGGCAGGTCGAAGACCGTGGGGTCGGGGCGGAGATGGTGCTCGCCGAACAAGACGGCCCCTCGTGCGCCGCTCCGCGTCGGCCGCGTGCGCGTAACGAAGCATGCGACGCAAACCCCGCCCGGTGGTGGGGTGCCCGGTGGCTGGACTCTGCATGTCTGGGTGCTGGCCGCAGGGCGCCGCCGCTGAGGCAGCGACGGGGGCCTGACCGGACCCGGACGAGGCCCATTCGCGGTGCGGGGCGCGGCCATCTCGCGGCAGACCCCCTCGGTGGTGTGTCACCCTGTGCTCGACCATCCGCAGCAGAACAGCGGCTGAACCGGAGGACCCGGGGTCCGCGGAGGGGTTCTAGCGCAGCAGGGAAGGTACGGGCCGCCAGTGGCAGCACGCAGCACGGCAACGGGTGGTGGCATCCGTCGCCTCGTCATCGTCGAGTCGGGGGCGAAGGCCAAGAAGATCGGCGCGTTCCTCGGGCCCGACTACGTCGTGGAGGCCTCCATCGGGCACATCCGCGACCTGCCCCGCGGTGCCGCCGACGTGCCCGCCAAGTACAAGGGTGAGCCGTGGGCCCGACTCGGCGTGAACGTGGACAACGG
>JAYTHS010000406.1:0-1046 GCA_043732345.1 Frankiales bacterium
GGGCAGCCAGCAGCAGCGACCGGTGGGAGCGGGCCGTCGCGGCGAGCTGCGGGAGCGTCGCCTGCAGCGACAGCCGGTCGGCGCGCCCGGCGTAGACCCCGCCGAGGAGCGGGTCGACGAGGCGCTCGACGACCTCCCGGCCGAGCCGACGGGCCACCAGGTCACCGACGCTGACGTCGTCCTCGACGGGCTCGCCCGGCAGCACGAGGTCCAGCGGCACGCGGTTGAGCCCGCGGCCTGACAGCACCCCGCTGCGGGCCAGCGCCGCGAGGTCGGCCGGGACGCCCATCACCGTGCCGGTCGGCAGCGGGCGCAGCGCCCCGCGGGTCCAGATCGCCGCCCCGCCGGGAGTCGGGCTGACCAGGTCCAGCCCCGCCGCGGCGGCGAGGTCGGTGCCCCACGGCACGCGTCGCAGCATCGAGTCGGCACCCTCGTCGACGGCCAGGCCTCCGACCTCGGACACCCGCACCTTGCCGCCGACCTGCGGACCGGCCTCGAATACGACCACCGAGCAGCCAAGCCGGGTCAGCTCGTGGGCCGCCGACAGTCCCGTGACCCCGGCACCCACGACGACGACGGTCCGGGCAGCCACGTATCCGAGCGTAGGCCGAGACGCCCGCGCCGGGAGGTCGAGACGGCGCGACGACGGTCCGAACAGCCACACGTCCGAGCGCAGGTCGCGACGCCCGCGCCGGGAGGTCGAGGCGGCGCACGCTCGGCCTAGGGTCGCGGGGTGCCCCGCCGTGCGTCCGCTCTGCGTCGTCGGGGGTCGGCCCGGCCCGTGCTGGTCGAGACCTCGGCCGCCGCTTCACCGCGACGCTCGACAACACCGTCGTGGCGGTGGCCCTGTGCGACCTGCAACGCGACCTCGGGGCTTGGGGTGACCGGGCTGCAGGGCGTCGTGGCCGCGTACACCGTCGCCCTGGCGGCGCTGCTGCTGACCGGTGGGGCACTGGTCGACACGCTCGGGGCGCGGCGGGTGCTGCTCGCTGGGCTGGCCGTGTTCGGGCTCGCGTCGATCGGCTGCGATCCGAGCCCCGATCGGC
>JAYTHS010000407.1:0-1046 GCA_043732345.1 Frankiales bacterium
GGGGTGACCCTGCTCAACGGGCCGGTCGACCGGCCGTGGGGCGTGCGCACCGCGAGCTTTGCCGATCCCGACGGGCACGTCTGGGAGGTCGCCCGGTGAACGACGCCGCGTGGGAGACGCACCCGGTGACCCCGGACCGGTTCGAGGACTTCGCCGACGTCCTCAACCCGAACCGGCGCCCGGAGCACTGCTGGTGCCTGCACCACCGGCTGCCGGCCGGGGAGGTGGCGGCGCTCGGCGGAGGCAGCCGGGACCGGGCGGCCCGAGCGCGAGCACCCGCCCGGGGTGGTGACCTACCGGGACGGCAGGCCCGTCGGGTGGTGCAGCATCGGGCCCCGTGCCGAGAACGCCCGGCTGGTGGCGTCGGCGCTGATCCGTCCGGTGGACGACGCCCCGGTGTGGACCATCATCTGCGTGGTGGTCCGGGGCGGACACCGCAAGCAGAATAAACGTCACAGTGACGTTTATTCTGCTTGCGGTGTCACCTGGGCACTCCCGCTCGGTCCTGCCGCGGCCGGAGTTCTGGGTCCGCGATGAGCGAGCGCGGTCGCGAACAGGCGCTGGACGCCTACCGGCGCGGTAAGGACCGCCCGCCGACGGGAGCGTTGCCGGCATCTCGGTCACCGACACGCATGCCGAGCTGCTGGACGACGCGCCGGGAACGCCGCGGCGCCACCACTGCACACCAGGACGCGCCACCACGGCACTCGAGGACGCGGCGCCACCACTGCAAACGAGGACGTCCCATGTGCCGATAAGTGACATTATGTCATATTGCCGCGATGGTCCGCCGATCGCACTCCCCAGGGCAGGCACCGCCGGTCGTCAGAGCCCCGGGTCGAGCAGGGCCGTCGGCCTGTGCGCGGCGGCGAACGCGTCCACTCCCGTCAGCTCGGCCGAGAGGGCCCACAGCCGGGCGGCCTGCTCCGGACCGGTCGCCCACGCCCGCACCCCGTGGTTCGCGCCGTCGATCCACGGGACGGCGATGTCCACGTCCTCGCAGAACACCCCACCCATTCCCGCCAGCTGCGGGGACGTCGCGGCCC
>JAYTHS010000408.1:0-1045 GCA_043732345.1 Frankiales bacterium
CGCGAGGTCGGCGTCGAGGTGGCGCTCGTGCACCTCGTCCAGCACCACCGCACCCACCCCCGGCAGCTCGGGGTCGCGCTGCAGCCGGGCCAGCAGCAGGCCGGTGGTCACCACCTCCACGCGCGAGCCGGGTCGGCGCTCGCCGCGCATGGCGTAGCCGACCCGACCACCGGGCTGCTCCCCGATCAGCTGCGCGAGCCGGGCCGCGGCGGCGCGGGTGGCCAACCGCCGGGGCTCGGCGACGATGACCCGACCCTCGACCGCATCTGCGAGCGCCAGGGGCAGCAGTGAGGTCTTGCCGGAGCCCGGCGGGGCGACGAGGATTGCGCTGCCATGGGCCCGCAGGGCCGCCACCAGCCCGGGAAGAGCGCTGCGGACGGGCAGGTCGGCGCCCGGGGCGCTCCGCGGCGGGAGCAGGGGCGCAGTCACCGGAGAACGGTAGCCGGACGGTCAGCGGTGGTGGCGCAGCCAGCCGATGAGGGCGAACACGAGGGCAAGGGCCGCGCCCGCACCCAGCACGTGGGGGGTCCGGCCGTAGGTCACACCGGTCCGCGCGGCGACGAGGACGCCGGCGGGAGTGGGCCGTACCCGCAGCCGGCCCGCGGCGTTCAGTCGCACCTGGCCCAGGTCGCGGCCCCGCGACCGCAGCTGCACCGGCAGGTCGGCCAGCAGCTCGCGGGGAACCTGTGCGGGGAGGCCGCGAGTCAACCCCCGCCCCGGTACCGCGCGAAGCAGGACCGCGGGATCGCCGACGTCGAGAACGAGCCCGCCGCCCTCGGAGTGGAGGTGGGCCGTGGTGCTGCCACGCTGATCGCTGACCTCGACGTGCAGGTCAGCGACCACGAGCAGCCCGCCGCCAGGTGTCGAACGCTCAGACGCTCCCGGCGCCACGGTTGTCCTTGTCGGAGGTGGTGATGCGCAGGGTGCCGTTGAGCTTCCACGTGGCACTCTCGGCACTGGCGCCGGTGGAGCGGGGCACCTCGACGATCATGTCGACGAACGTGTAGTTGATGACCGCCTCCTTGCCGGTGAGGTAGGACCACAG
>JAYTHS010000409.1:0-1039 GCA_043732345.1 Frankiales bacterium
ACCGACGCCTTGCGCGGGCCCCTGCCCGTAGGGCCCTCGACCGCCCATCCCGAGACCTGGTTCGAGGAACGGTGCGAGGTCGACAAGGTCAACGGGAACAAAAAATTAGTGACGCAAACTACGGTTTCTCGTGGTGCACTGTCTCTACCCGGCGACACCTACCGGCCGGCTCACGAGAGCGAGACGACGTGCGAGCAGGAACACCACGACGCAGCAGCAACCGAACCGTCGCGGGGGTGGCGATGTCGGTCACCCTGGCGCTGGCCGTCGCAGGGGCGACCACGGCCTCGGCGACCCCCGCCCGGGCCGAGCTGGCCGGCAGCCAGCCCAGCTGGGCGGCCCCCACCGCGCTCCGCGCCCAGGTCCCCACCGACCAGGTCGTCTCGGCGCGGGTCTACCTGCCGTGGCGGGACCCGGCCGGTCTGGCGGCGACGACCGCGGAGGTCAGCACCCCCGGCAACCCCGCCTACGGCCACTACCTCAGCGCCGAGCAGTTCCGTGCCCGGTACGCCCCGGCGCAGCGCGACGTGGTCGCGGTCCAGCAGTGGCTGCGCGGTGCTGGGCTTACCGTTGTCGACACCCCCGCCGACAACCAGTACGTCGCCGTGCAGGGCACCGTGGCGCAGGCCGAGACCGCCTTCGCCACCACCCTCGGGACCTACGACGCCTTCGGCACCACCTTGCGCGCGCCCGAGACCGCGCCGAGCGTGCCCGCTGCCCTCGCGGGCACCGTGAGCGCGGTGGTAGGCCTTGACGAGGGGACCTCCGTCACCCCGCAGGCCACCACCGGTGCGTCCCCGGACACGACCGCCGCCCCCGGGGTCGGGTTCCGGGTCGGCACACCGTGCTCCACCTCCTGGGGCGAGAAGACGGTGACCCTGCCGGCCGAGGTTGACGGCAGCACCGTCAAGCCGCTGGCCCCCTGCGGCTACACCCCCGCCCAGGTCCGCGGCCTCTACGGCCTCGGACAGGCCGACACCGGCGCGGGCCAGACCGTCGCCTTCGTCGGCGCGAACGCGAGCCCCACCATCGTCCAGGA
>JAYTHS010000410.1:0-3792 GCA_043732345.1 Frankiales bacterium
GGACGAGGACGTCAGCAAGGACGACGTGCTCGAGGGGCTCACGGCGGTCGTCACCGTCAAGGTCCCGGAGCCGCAGTACCTCGGTCAGACCAAGGACGAGCTGGGCACGCCGGGAGTCTCCAAGATCGTCGCCGACGTCGTGGCCCGCGGGCTCAAGGCCGAGTTCCTCGACAACCGCCGCACCAAGGCCCAGGTCCGGACGGTACTCGACAAGGTGCGAGCCGCGGCGCTGACCCGGCAGGCCGCGAGGGCGAGCAAGGACGCCGCCCGACGCAAGACGGCTCTGGAGTCCTCGACCCTGCCGGCCAAGCTCGCCGACTGCCGGTCCACCGACGTCGCCCGGACCGAGCTGTGGCTGGTCGAGGGCGACTCGGCCCTGGGCACCGGCAAGCTGGCGCGCAACAGCGAGTACCAGGCGCTGCTGCCCTTGAGAGGCAAGATCCTCAACGTCCAGAAGGCCGGGGTCGGCGAGATGCTGGCCAACGCCGAGTGTGCCTCGATCATCCAGGTCGTCGGGGCCGGCACCGGACGCACCTTCGACCTCGAGCAGATGCGGTACCACAAGGTGGTGCTCATGACGGACGCAGATGTCGATGGCAGCCACATCAGGTGCCTGCTGATCACGCTGTTCGCGCGCTACATGCGGCCGGTCATCGAGGCCGGCCGGCTCTACGCCGCCGTGCCACCGCTGCACCGCATCGAGGTCGTCGGGGCGGCAGAGCCGATCTACACCTACACCGACAAGGCGCTGCAACAGACCCTCAAGAAGCTCGAGGGTCAGGGCAAGCGGGTGAAGGGCCAGATCCAGCGCTACAAGGGCCTCGGCGAGATGGACCCCAGCCAGCTCCGCAACACCACGATGCACCCCGCGACGCGCACCCTGCGGCGCGTCGGGCTCGGCGACATCGACCTGGCTGAGCACTCCCTGGAGCTGCTCATGGGCAACGACGTCGCGCCGCGTCGGGAGTTCATCGTCAGCAGCGCCGGTCGGGTCGACCGCGCCGCCCTGGACACCTGATGCCGCCCAAGGGCCGCAAGCCAAGGATCGAGATCGCCCCGTTCGAGGGCGACGGCATCATCATCGACACGACCGTCGTCGATGAGCTCGAGTCGAGCTACCTCGACTACTCCTACTCGGTCATCTACAGCCGGGCGCTGCCCGACGCCCGGGACGGCCTCAAGCCGGTCCACCGCCGCATCCTGTGGTCGATGTTCGACGCGAACCTGCGTCCCGACAGGGGTTTCGTGAAGAGCGCCCGCGTCGTCGGCGACGTCATGGCGAAGTACCACCCGCACGGGGACGCCGCGATCTACGACGCGATGGTGCGGCTCGCCCAGGACTTCATGATGCGGGCGGCGCTGATCGACGGGCACGGAAACTGGGGCTTCACCCCGGACGACTCCCCCGCTGCCAGCCGTTACACCGAGTGCCGGCTGTCCCCCGCGGCGATGGCCCTCGTCGAGGGTCTCGGGGAGGAGACCGTCGACTTCGAGCCCAACTACGACGGCTCCGAGACCCAGCCCGCGGTGCTCCCCTCGGCCTTCCCCAACCTGCTCGTCAACGGCAGTGCCGGCATCGCCGTCGGCATGGCCACCAACATGATCAGCCACAACCTGGTCGAGGTCGTCGACGCGGCGCTGCACCTGCTCGAGCACCCCCAGGCAGACCTGGACGCCCTGATGCGCTTCGTCCCCGGCCCCGACCTCCCAACCGGCGGCCAGCTGCTCGGGATGGACGAGGTGCGGCAGGCCTACGAGACCGGTCGTGGCGTCGTCCGCATGAGAGGAACGGCCGAGATCGGTCCGCTGCCCCGGGGCAAGGCGCAGATCACCTTCACCGAACTGCCGTACGGCGTCGGCGCCGAGCGGGTCATCACTAAGGTCAAGGAGCTCGTCAACAGCAAGAAGCTTCAGGGCATCGCCGACGTCAAGGACCTCACCGACGAGGCCAAGGGGCTCGACCTGGTCTTCGAGGTGAAAGCCGGGTTCAACCCGCAGGCGGTCCTCGCCGAGCTATTCCGGCTGACTCCGTTGGAGGAGTCCTTCGGCATCAACAACCTGGCCCTGGTCGACGGTCAGCCGCGCACCCTCGGGCTCAAGCAGATGCTCGAGGTCTTCCTCGCCCACCGGGTCGACGTCATCACCCGGCGGTCCCGCCACCGCCTGCGCAAGGCCCAGGAGCGGGCGCACCTCGTCGAGGGGCTGCTGCTGGCGCTGGCCCACATCGACGAGGTCGTGCGGATCATCCGCTCCTCCCCCGATGCAGCGGTCGCGCGGACCGCGCTCATCGACCGGTTCGGCTTCACCGACGTGCAGGCCGGCTACGTCCTGGACATGCAGCTGCGGCGCCTGGTCGGCCTGGAGGTCGAGAAGCTGGAGGCCGAACTGCGCGACCTGCAGAACACCATCGAGTCGCTCCTGGAGATCCTCGGCGACCCGACGGTCCTACGCAGGGTCGTTGGCGAGGAGCTTGCCGAGGTCGCCGTCGAGCACGGGACACCGCGTCGCACCGTGCTGGTCGGTGGCGACCTCAAAGCGCTGGTGACCCGCAAGGCCTCGGACCTCGAGGTGGCCGACGAGCCCTGCGACGTCCTGCTGTCGTCCACAGGCCTGCTGGCCCGCACGCCCGTGCATGTGGGCGAGAGCCAGCCCGGGGGGCGGCGTCACCGCCACGACGCCATCACCGCCACCGCCCGTACGACGACCCGCGGCCTCGTCGGGCTGCTCACCTCGGCGGGGCGTCTCGTTCGCGTCGGCGTGCTCGACGTACCCGGACTGCCGACCGTCACCACCGGGGTGCTGTCCCTGCGCGGCGGGGCGTCGGTGACCGAGTTTGTCGAGCTGTCCCGGGGCGAGCGCGTCATCGGTCTGTGCACGCTGCGTGAGGACGGGCCGAGTCTGGCCCTCGCGACCCGCCAGGGCGTCGTCAAGCGGGTCGCCCCAGAGGCGTGGCCCGCCCGCAGCGACGCCGTCGAGCTCGTCAGCCTCAAGGCGGGTGATGAGGTGGTCGCCGCGGTCGAGCTCGTCGACGGGCAGGAGGAGCTGGTGCTGTTCGCCAGCACCGGTGACCTGCTGCGCTTCCCGGCCTCCCTGGTGCGTCCGCAGGGCCGCTCGGCCGGCGGCATGGCGGGCATGAAGCTCGACGCCGGGGGGTCGCTAGTGGGGTTCTGCGCCGTCTCCCTGAGCGGTGGCGACACGCTGTTCGAGGAGCCAGTCGTCGTGACCGCCGGGGGGCTCCCCGCCGAAGGCCGGGGCCGTGGCCCGGGGACCGCGTCGTCGGTGAAGGTCACACCGCTGTCGGAGTACCCCCGCAAGGGCCGGGCGACCGGCGGCGTGCGTTGCCAGCGGCTGCTGTCCGGTGAGTCGCAGCTCGTCCTCGGCTGGGCCGGGACAGCCCCGTGGGCCGCCGCAGCGAACGGCGACCCCGTCGAGCTCCCCCCGCCGACCGGTCGGCGCGACGGGTCCGGCGTACCCCTTGAGAAGGTCCTGGCCGCCGTCGGCCGCGCCCACAGCGCCTGAGCCGCGGCGCCGGCTGGTGGGCCGGCGCTGCTGACCTGCTAGGCCGGGACGTGCAGGCGCGCCTGCACCCGGATGATGTCCGGGTTGCTGCCGATGACGCGCTTGTTCGCGGCGTACAGCGTCTTCCAGCCACCGGCAAGACGGGCCCGGCTGGCCAACATCGACAGGCTGTCGCCGGTCACGACGACGTGGACGCTGCCACGGCGCAGTGGTTCGGCAGCCGCGACGGAAGCCGACCCGCTCAGGGCCTGAACGGGCGTCGCGCGGCGGGTG
>JAYTHS010000411.1:0-3790 GCA_043732345.1 Frankiales bacterium
CGACACCAGCACCGCCGACATGCCCGAGAACGAGAAAGACCCCGACGACGTCGAGCTCGACGTCACCGACATCGTCGTCGGGACCGTCACGACCGCCGACGCGCCCGAGGTAAACGGCTTCGCCGCGATCGGCGCCCGCCCCGAGACCGTCGAGGCGCTCGCCGCCGTCGGGATCACCACGCCGTTCGCCATTCAGACGATGACTCTGCCCATCGCGCTCGCCGGGCACGACCTCATCGGTCAGGCCCGGACGGGCACCGGCAAGACGCTGGGGTTCGGCGTACCGCTCATCCAGAACGTGAAGAGCAAGGCCGAGGGGGGCAACGGCACCCCGCAGGCGATCGTCGTGGTCCCGACCCGCGAGCTGTGCGTGCAGGTCACCAGCGACCTGGAGATCGCGGGCAGGACCCGCCAGTTGCGGGTGCTGGCGATCTACGGCGGGCGGGCGATGGAGCCGCAGGTCGAGCAGCTCAAGAAGGGCGTCGAGATCGTCGTCGGCACACCCGGTCGGCTGCTCGACCTTGCCCGTCAGGGCCACCTGAACCTCGGCCAGGTCGACGCGCTGGTGCTCGACGAGGCCGACGAGATGCTCGACCTGGGCTTCCTGCCCGACGTCGAGCGGATCCTCGCGCTTACCCCTGACCAGCGGCAGACCATGCTGTTCTCGGCCACGATGCCCGGCCCGGTCGTCGCGCTGGCCCGCCGCTTCATGCGACAGCCCACGCACATCCGGGCGGAAGAGCCGGATGAGGGCCGGACCGTCCCGGAGACCAAGATCTACGTCTACCGCGCCCACTCGATGGACAAGGGCGAGGTGCTAGCGCGGATCCTGCAGGCGGAGGGCCGCGGCCTGACGATGGTCTTCTGCCGTACCAAGCGGACCTGCGACAAGGTCGCCGCCGACATGCAGGACCGCGGGTTTGCCGCTGCCGCGGTGCACGGCGACCTCGGCCAGGGCGCCCGCGAGCAGGCGCTGCGTGCGTTCCGCTCCGGCAAGATCGACGTGCTGGTCGCGACCGACGTCGCGGCCCGTGGCATCGACGTGCAGGACGTCACCCACGTCATCAACTACCAGTGCCCCGACGAGGAGCGCACCTTCCTGCACCGGATCGGCCGGACCGGCCGCGCGGGAGCCAAGGGTGTTGCCGTGACGTTCGTGGACTGGGACGACATGCCCAAGTGGGGCCTGATCAACAAGGACCTCGGGCTGCCGTTCCCGGAGCCGGTCGAGACGTACAGCTCCTCGCCGCACCTGTTCAGCGACCTCGGGATCCCGGTCGGGACGAAGGGCACGCTGCCCCGGGCCTCGCGGATCCGGGAGGGCCTGTCCGCCGAGGTGCTCGAGGACGTTGGCGAGACCGGGCGCAAGCCCCGCGCCGCCAGCCGGGAGCGGGACGCCACCAGGTCCGGCCGCGATGCCCGCGGTAGTGGGCGCGACGAGCGGCCGGCCCGTGACGAGGCCGTCGACGCGGGCCCGGACCTGCCCAAGCGCAGTGGTGCCACCCGACAGCGGACCCGGGGCGGTGGCGCCGCGGCGGCCGCCGGAGCGATGTCCGACAGCGCCGAGACCACAGCGCCGCGCGCCAGGGCTCCCCGCGCCCGTACGACGGTCGAGGGCGGCTCTGCGCAGGGACCCCGCGATGGTGCCGCCGCCGGCCCGGACGAGGGTGACGCCCCCGCACGCCGTCGCCGCCGCGGCGGTCGCGGCCGCGGCTCAGGGGCCGGTGGCGGATCGGGCACGGGCGGCGAGCCGGGTGCGGGAAGCGGCGACACCACCTCGGGGGCCGCGGGCGCCTGACCGGGCCCTGACCGGCACCTGAACTGCCCCTGACCCGGGCCCTCACCAGCCCCCGACCGGTCCCTTGGGCTCAAGTCTGGCCCCGATCCCGTCCGATGCAGTGGCATGACGCTGCAGATGGTCCGCGGGATCAGCACGGCCGAGGACGCCGACGACCTGCTGTCCTGGCTGGGTCGGCTCCCGGACGCCCCGGCGGTCCACCGGACGGTCCTGCTCGCCTGCGACCGGCACGGCGAGGACCAGCCGGCGTGGGCCTACGTCGAGGCCGATCCGCGGGCCGGGGTCGCCCGGCGTCGCTGCCTGGCCTGCGCCGCGACGACCTCGCTGCTGGACTCCGCCGAGCGCTGGACGTACCCCCCGATGTGGTCCTGCGGCTCGTGCTCGCAGACCATCGGCGAGGTCGCAGTCGGGTTGTCACTGCCTGATGGCGAGCACGTCTCGTGGCTTGTCGTCGCGGTCCGATGCGTCGGGTGCGGGCGCGTGGACGGCCTGACGGACCTGGTCGTCCCCGACCTGCCCGTCGCCGACGTCCTCGCCAGGCTGTAGACCCCTCCGCCGCCACCCGCACCGCCCACATCCCGGCCCGCCGGCCCGCCAGCCGACCTCCCGCCCGCCCACATCCCGCCCTCCACATCCCGCCCGCCAGTCCCGCGTCACCTGGCCGGGTCACCGCCCCGTCTCTCCCGGTGCGGACGGAGGGACACACGGAGCGAGCTGCCGCAGGCACCGACGAGCGTGGCCGGCTCGAGGACGGCTCACGTGTTGTGTTGTCCCGTCCGCCGGGCCGTCCCGCACAGGCGAGACGACGGCGTACGGGCGGGAGGACCCCACAGTGACGAGACGACATCGCGGCGTGACCACGGGCCCGGGCCAGCTCTCTCTAGGCTCGGCGCATGACGATGCTGCCCCCCGGGACGACCGCCAGGACGATCGAGGTCCCTGGGGGCCCGCTGGCCGCCGTCGACACCGGACCCGGCGAAGGATCGACCGTGCTGCTGGTCCCGGGCTACACGGGCAGCAAGGAGGACTTCCGGCTGGTGCTTGCCCCCCTGGCCCAGGCGGGGCACCGGGTCGTCGCGATCGACCAGCGCGGGCAGTACGAGTCACCGGGTCCGGAGGACCGGGCGGCGTACGACGTGGAGCGGCTGGGCGCCGACGTGCTTGCGGTCGTTCGGGAGCTCGGCGACGGCCCGGTCCACCTGGTGGGCCACAGCTTCGGGGGCCTGGTCACCCGGGTGGCGGTCCTGCAGGACCCCTCGGCCGCGCTCAGCCACGTCCTCATGGACAGCGGACCCGCCGGCCTGACCGGCCCTCGCGCTGACGCCATGGCGTTGCTGGCGCCGGTGCTGGAGCAGGGCGGCCTGCCAGCGGTCTGGGACGGGATGCAGGCCTTCGCGGCCACCAACCCCCTCGCGGTAGTCGTCAGCGACGAGCAGCGCGACTTCTGGCGGGCCCGGCTGCTCGGCGGGTCAGCCACCGCCCTGCTCGCCATGGGCGACCACCTGCTGTCCGAACCCGACCGGGTTGGTGAGCTGGCCGCGGCCGGCGTACCGACCATGGTGATGTACGGCGAGGACGACGACGCCTGGTCGCCCCGCATTCAGGACGAGATGGCCCGCCGGCTGGACGCCCTCGTCATGGTTGTCCGCGGAGCCCTGCACTCACCGGCGCTGGAGAACCCACAGGTCACCGCCCAGGTGCTGCGCGACTGGTTCGCGAGCCTCTAGTCCTCCGCCTCTTGTGACCCGGTCGAGCTCGACTGCTGGGCGACCTCGAAGGCCCAGATCGTCGAACCAGTGGCGGCCGGCGCCGTCCCCGCGGGGCGCTGGGTGGCGTGCCCGTCAGCGAAGCGCTGGCCGTCACGCCAGGTGACGAAGTCCTCGACCGAGCGCCACCGCGTGTAGACCAGGTAGTCGCTCGTGCCCTCGACGGGACGCAGCAGCTCGAAGTGCTCGAAGCCCGGTGCGGAGTCGACGGACCCCTGCCGGGCGG
>JAYTHS010000412.1:0-1036 GCA_043732345.1 Frankiales bacterium
GTCAGCGACAAGGCCCTGGACAGCGGTCTGCCGCCCTACTACCGGCCCGGTCCGGACAGCGCCGAGATCGAGTACATGAAGGAGCGCCGCGCCGCGCTCGGGGGCAGCGTCCCCCGGCGGGTCGTCACCACGGCCTCGCTCCCGCTGCCGGGGCCGGCCGTCTACGACGAGCTCAAGGGTGGCTCCGGCAAGCAGCCGGTCGCCACCACGATGGCCTTCGTCCGGCTGCTCAAGGACCTGATGAAGGACAAGGGCATCGGCGCCCGCTTCGTGCCGGTGGTCCCCGATGAGGCCCGGACCTTCGGCATGGACGCGATGTTCCCAACGGCCAAGATCTACTCGCCGTTCGGCCAGCGCTACGAGGCGACCGACCGGGCGCTCCTGCTGTCCTACAAGGAGTCGCAGCAGGGCCAGATCCTGCACGAGGGGATCACCGAGGCCGGCTCGATGGCCTCCGCGATCGCTGCCGGAACGTCGTACGCGACACACGGCGAGCCGATGATCCCGGTCTACATCTTCTACTCGATGTTCGGGTTCCAGCGGACCGGCGACCAGATGTGGCAGATGGCCGACCAGCTCGGGCGCGGCTTCCTGCTGGGCGCCACGGCCGGCCGCACGACGCTCAACGGGGAGGGGCTGCAGCACCAGGACGGCCACTCACTACTGCTGGCCTCGACCAACCCCGCCGTCGTGGCCTACGACCCCGCCTACGGCTATGAGCTGTCGTTCATCGTCGAAGACGGGCTCCGGCGGATGTACGGCGAGCAGCCGGAGGACGTCTTCTACTACCTGACCGTCTACAACGAGCCTTACCCGCAGCCCGCGATGCCCGACCTGCCCGGCCTGCGCGAGGGGGTGCTTCGTGGGATCTACCGCCTGCGCACCGGGCTGGCCCCGATCGCACAGGTCCTCGCGAGCGGGATCAGCGTGCAGCACGCCCTGGCGGCCCAGGAGCTGCTGCAGGCCGACTGGGGCCTGGGGATCGACGTCTGGTCGGTGACCAGCTGGAACGAGCTGCGCCGGGACGCCCTGGCCT
>JAYTHS010000413.1:0-1033 GCA_043732345.1 Frankiales bacterium
GTCGGGGGCATCCTCGGGCGGGCACAGCACCGACAGGGTGTGGGCCGGGCGTCCCTTCTTCATGAGGATGGGCGTCAGCCAGGCGTCGCTCGCCCCGGCCGCGAGCAGCGCCGTCAGGGCCGCAGGCCACAGCCGCGGGTCGAGGTCGTCGACGTTGGTCGCCAGCAGGACGGCGGTGCCGCCCGGCGGCCGGGCGGAGCGCTCGCCGAGCACCAGCCGCAGCACGTTGGCGACCTCGCCCGGGTCGCGCCCACCCGCGCCGACCCCGGTACGGCCGAGCACCAAGTCGGGCAGCGGTCCCCACCCATCGACGAGCTCGGCGAGCAGCGCCGCACCCGTCGGCGTCGTGCTCTCGTACGGCGAGGCGCCCGCGACCACCGGGACCCCCGCCAGCAAGGCGAGCACGGCGGGTGCGGGGACGGGCAACGGCCCGTGGGCCCCGCGGGTGGTCCCCGAGCCGAGCGAGACGGTCGAGCAGGTCAGCTGCTCCAGGCCCAGGTGGGCGAAGCCGGCGACCACGCCGACGACGTCCCCGAGCGCGTCCAGGGCCCCCACCTCGTGGAAGTGGACCTCGTCCACGGGTACCCGGTGGACGCCAGCCTCCGCCTGCGCCAGCCGGCCGAACACCGCCAGCGCACCTGACCGGACTGGGTCCTCGAGGCGCCCCAGCAGGGTCCGGACGTTCGCCCAGGTCCTGGTGTCGGTGTGCGCGGAAAGGTGGACGTCCCCGGGAGCGTGCGCCGAGCCGGGCACCTCGCGAGGCGAGCCCGGGATCTCCTCCGCAGGCCGGCCCCCGACCGTCACGTCGACCTTCGTCGCTCCGAGGGAGGCCCGGGTGACCGGACCGGCCGTCAGGACCAGCCCGAGCTCCAGCGGGTCCAGGGCCGCCTGCAGGACGCCGATCGGCACGCCGGCGTCGACGAGGGCGCCCAGCAGCATGTCGCCGCTGGTCCCGGCCTGTGCGTCGAGCCAACCGATCACGGCGGCGTCCCGGCGGCGCAGCGGCGGGCGACCCGGGCTGCGAAGACCCCGG
>JAYTHS010000414.1:0-3776 GCA_043732345.1 Frankiales bacterium
GGCTTTTCAGCGACTCTTGCTGTAGGTGCGGGACTTGAAGAATGCGTGGGGTGGTGGCCGGGCGCTGGGCTGCCTTTTGTGCCCCACGCCGGGCCTGCAGAAATTAAGTCGACAGTCAAGCCGACAAGGTTTCCCACCGCTGCAGAGCGGTCATCAGGTCTTCTTCGATCTTCGAATTTCGGGCGTTCAGCTCGGCCGCGCGCTTGGCGTTGCTGGTGTACAGCGTGCCATCGAAAAGCTCCTGCGCGATGGCTTTTTGCTGCGATTCGAGCTGCTGGATCATCGCCGGCAGGCCGTCAAGTTCACGTTGCTCTTTGTAGCTTAGCTTCTTTTTTGATAGCTGCTCACGCACGTCTTTATTGGGCTGTGGCACGATTTTGTCATTACTCTTGGCCTTTTGGGGGCTGGCGACCGCTGTTTTGGCGCTGCTGGCAATTTGCGCTGCCCGCTTTGACTGGGTGATCCAGTCGGTCACGCCGCCTTCGTATTCGCGCCAGAAGCCGGGGTTCTCGGGTGTGCCTTCGTAGGCGATGGTGCTGGTGACGACGTTGTCGAGGAAGCGCCGGTCATGGCTGACCAAAAAGACGGTGCCTTCGTAGTTTTGCAGCAGGTCTTCGAGCAACTCCAGTGTGTCGATGTCGAGGTCGTTGGTCGGCTCGTCGAGCATCAGCACGTTGGGCTCGCCCATGAGCAGCCGCAGGATCTGCAGCCGCCGCCGCTCGCCACCGGACAGGTCACCCACCCGGGTCCACTGGGCGTTGCCGGTGAAGCCGAACCGGTCGCACAGGCTCGAGGCGCCGACCGGTTTGCCACCGAGGTCGACGGACTTGGCCACCTGCTCGACGGCCTCCAGCACCCGCAGCATCGGGTCGAGCTCGGCGACCTCCTGCGACAGGTAGGCGACCTTCACGGTCTGCCCGACCCGGACCGTGCCCGAGTCGGGGTGCACCTGGTCGACGAGCATCTTCAGCAGCGTCGACTTGCCGGCGCCGTTGACCCCGACGATGCCGATGCGGTCGCCCGGCCCCACCCGCCAGGTCACGTCGTCGAACAGCGTCCGCCCACCGAAAGACAGCGACACGTGCTCGACGTCGTAGACCTGCTTGCCGAGCCGCGCCGTGGCAAAGCGCTGCAGCGCGATCTCGTCGCGCGGCGGCGGCTCGTCGGCGATCAGCGCGTTGGCCGCGTCGATGCGGAACTTGGGCTTGCTGGTTCGGGCCGGCGGTCCGCGGCGCAGCCAGGCGAGCTCCTTTTTGGCCAGCTGCAGGCGCTTCTGCTCCGAGGAGGTGGCCATCCGGTCACGCTCCGCCCGGGCCAGGACGTACGCCGAGTAGCCGCCGTCGTAGGTGTCGACGGTCCCGTCGTGCACCTCCCAGGTGGTCTCGTTGACCTCGTCGAGGAACCACCGGTCGTGGGTGACGACCAGGTGTGCCCCGCGCCGGGCCTTGAGCCAGGAGGCGAGCCACGCGACGCCCTCGACGTCGAGGTGGTTGGTGGGCTC
Source organism: Frankiales bacterium (assembly GCA_043732345.1). Classification (GTDB taxonomy): domain Bacteria; phylum Actinomycetota; class Actinomycetes; order Mycobacteriales; family SCTD01; genus RYN-111. Next base: position 1,502 of record JAYTHS010000414.1, read on the forward strand.
GTCCAGGACGATGAGGTCCCACTCGCCGATGAGCAGCGCTGCCAGGGCGACCCGGCGGCGCTCGCCACCGGACATCGTGCCGACGACGGAGTCCAAGCCGACCTCGTGCAGGCCCAGGCCGTCGAGGACCTCGCGGACCTTGGCGTCACCAGCCCAGGTGTGCTCGGCGGTGTCCCCGAGGATCGCCTGGTGCGCGGTGAGCGCCTCGTCGATCCGGACGTCCTGCGTCAGCACCCCGATCCGCAGGCCGCCGGCGTGGGTCACCCGACCGGAGTGCGGCTCCTCGGCCTTGACCAGCGTCTTGAGCAGGGTCGTCTTGCCGCCCCCGTTGCGACCCACGACGCCGATGCGGTCGTTGTCGCTGACACCGAGGGACACGTCGTCCATGAGCAGCTTGGTCCCGTGGGCGACGGTGACGCCCTCGAGGTTGATGAGGTTGGTGGCCATCAGTCCGTCCTGGTGACGCGGGCGCCGGGGACCGGTCCGCTGGCGACGCGCACCGAGCGGCACGCGTCCTGGTCTGCGAGGGCCGATGCGAGGGCCGACGCGGCGGCCGGGTCGCGGGCCAGGAACGCCACGGTGGGGCCACTACCGGACACGACGCCGCCCAGGGCGCCGAGCTCCTGGCCGGTGCGGATCAGCCGGCGCAGGTCGGGCCGCAGGGTGAGGGCCGGGAGCTGCAGGTCGTTGGACAGCGCCCGGCCCAGCAGCGCGGCGCTCCCCTGCCGCAGGGCGGTCAGGACCGGCGCGGGGTCACCGGCAAGGTTGACGGGGCCACGCTCGCGCAGGCGGTCGAGCTCGCCGTACACCTCGGCGGCCGACAGGCCGCCGTCGGCCAGCGCGAGGACCCAGGACCAGGTCCCGTGGCCGAGGACGGGCGTGAGCCGCTCCCCACGGCCGGTGCCCAGGGCGGTGCCGCCGTGCAGGCTGAACGGCACGTCGCTGCCCAGCTCGGCGCCGACCTCGGCGAGGTCGTCGCGCGACAGGCCCAGGCCCCACAGCACATCGCAGGCGACCAGCGCCGCCGCCGCGTCGGCCGAGCCGCCGGCGCAGCCCCCGGCGACGGGGATGCCCTTGGCGATCCGCACGGCCACCCCGGCGTCGGAGCCGGTCCGCTCGGCCAGGGCGAGCACCGCGCGGACCGCGAGGTTGCCCGCGTCGGTGGGGACGTCGGCCGCACCCTCGCCCGTGACCGTGCAGCTCAGCGCATCGGAGCGGGAGACCGTGACCTCGTCGTACAGGCCGACGGCGTGGAAGACCGTCGTCAGGTCGTGGAAGCCGTCCTCGCGCGGCAGGCCGACGGACAGGTGCAGGTTGATCTTCGCCGGGGCCCGGACAGTGACGGAGGTAGGGCTGCGGTCGGAGTCCATGGGGGCTTCAGCCTACGTGGCGGCCAGGCGTGCGAAGTCGTCGACGGACAGCACCTCGCCGCGCGCCTGGGGGTCGATCCCAGCGGCCCGCAGCCGCTGCTCTGCGAGGTCCGCCGATCCTGCCCAGCCCGCCAGCGCGGCCCGCATCGTCTTGCGGCGCTGGGAGAACGCGGCGTCGACGACCGCGAAGGTCGCGAGCCGGTCACCGGGCGGCGGCTCGCGACGGGTGAACGCCACGAGCCCGCTGTCGACGTTGGGGGCGGGCCAGAAGACGTTGCGCCCGATGGCCCCGGCCCGGGTGACCTGCGCCCACCAGGCGGCCTTGACGCTCGGCACGCCGTACGTCTTGGAACCGGGCGGAGCGGCCAGCCGGTCAGCGACCTCGGCCTGGACCATCACCAGCCCCCGCTCGAGCGTCGGCAGCTTCTCCAACAGCCGCAGCAGCACGGGTACGGCGATGTTGTAGGGCAGGTTCGCCACGAACGCGGTCGGCGGCGGGCCGGGGACGGTCTCGAGCCGCAGGGCGTCCTGCAGGACCACCTCGAGCCGGTCGGCGAGCTCGGGCGCGAGGTCGACGACGGTCTGGGGGAGCTGCCGGGCCAGCGTCGGGTCGATCTCGACCGCCACCACCCGACTGCTCGCCTCGAGCAGGCCGAGGGTCAGCGATCCCAGGCCCGGTCCGATCTCGACGACGACATCGTCCGGACCGACCCCCGAGGCCTTCACGATGCGACGGACCGTGTTGGGGTCGATGACGAAGTTCTGCCCCAGCTGCTTGGTAGGGCGGACGTCGAGCAGGCGGGCAATCTCGCGGACCTGCGTCGCGGTGAGCAGCACCTAGAGGTAGCTCCCGCACGTCGGCCAGGCGCTGCGGCCCCCGCGGCCGTAGAGGATCTGGGCCCGAT
>JAYTHS010000415.1:0-12012 GCA_043732345.1 Frankiales bacterium
CCGCGACGGCTGCCTGCGTCAGCTGCTCGATCCCGGGAGGTACGGCGATGCCGAGCCGGGCGGCGGAGCGGGCCAGCCGGGCCAGGTGCTCCTGCACGACGACGGCCCGACCCGAGGCGATACGGGCCGTCTCGAAGACCGACTCGCCTCGCAGCAACCCGAGGTCGTCCGCGCGAACGATGGGAGTGGCCGGGTCGACGGCGCGGACCGCCCCGTCCTCGAGGAGCAGCAGCGCAGAGGTCACACCCGGCAGCGTAGGCCGGGGCTACGCTCGCCCCATGGGCCGTAGCGTTCCGACCGGCACGGACTGGCAGGCCGAGCTGCGGGCGCGGGGCTACCGGTTGACGGCGCAGCGCCAGCTCGTGCTGGAGGCGGTCGGGGACCTGGGACACGCGACCCCGGAGGAGATCTCGACGGCGGTCCGCCGTACGGCCTCGGGGGTCAACATCTCGACGGTCTACCGGACGCTGGAGCTGCTCGAGGAGCTGGGGCTGGTCCAGCACACTCACCTCGGGCACGGGGCGCCGACCTACTCGGTGACGGGCGACGACGACCACGTGCACCTGGTCTGCCGCGACTGCGACGCCGTTGAGGAGGCTTCGCCCGACCTGATCGCCTCGGTCGTCGAGAAGATGGCGAGCGAGAAGGGCTTTACCGTCGACGTCGGTCACGTTGCGCTGTTCGGTCGCTGCCGGGCCTGCTCCCAGCCCTGATCGACCGGAACATCGCCCGGGCGGCGCTCCTTGCACCGAACATGAGCGCTGTGCCAGCCGACCCCCCGGATGACGGCGTTGCCGGCCACTACGGCGACCCCTACCGGGAGCAGCGCCTGCCCGGACCGGTCGACCTGTCGCACCGGCCCGTCGTGCGCGTCACCGGGCCGGACCGGCTGTCCTGGCTGCACTCGCTGACCTCGCAGCACCTGCTCGCGCTGGAGCCGGGGGCCTCGACGGAGGCCTTGGTGCTGTCGCCCAACGGTCACGTCGAGCACCACCTGCAGCTCGCCGACGACGGTGAGCAGCTCCTCGCCCACGTCGAGCCAGGTACGGCGGGGGACCTGCTGGCCTTCCTGGACCGCATGCGCTTCCTGCTGCGCGTCGAGGTGAGCGACGCCTCGGCGGACTGGGCTGTCGTGTGGGACGCCGAGCCGGGTCGGCCGGGGCTCGCCCAGCGGACGGGGTTCGGCCAGTACACCTTTGTTCCCCGCGGCGAGCTGCCGGAGTGCACCAGTGGCCTGCTGGCCCACGAGGCGCTGCGGGTCGCGGCGCGGCGACCCAGGCTCGGGTTCGACACCGACGCGAAGACGCTCCCGCACGAGGTCGGGTGGCTCGTGAGGGCTGTCCACCTGGACAAGGGCTGCTACCGCGGGCAGGAGAGCGTCGCGCGGGTCCACAACCTCGGTCGGCCGCCGCGACGTCTGGTGCTGCTGCACCTCGACGGCTCCGACTCCGAGCTCCCGGTCCTGGGTGACGAGGTGCTGCTGGAGGGTCGCGCGGTCGGACGGGTCGGTACGTCGGGGCGCCACCACGAGCTCGGACCCGTCGCGCTGGCCCTGGTTAAGCGGCAGGTCCCGGACGACGCGAAGCTGACCGTCGCGGGCATCCCCGCGGCGATCGACCCGGCCGACGACAGCGACGTACCGGTATCACCGGCCCGTGCGGCCGCGGCGGCGCGATCGGGGCTGCTGCGCCTGCCCCGGGCCTGACGTTCCCGCGGGGACGCTGCGAGCCGTCGACGGCGATGGCAACTGCGGCGAGCTGGCCCTCGGCGTGTCCCACAAGAAGAGGTGTCGTCGGGGACGATCTCATGCTCGACGTCAGCGCCACCGAGCGACTTTTTGTGGAACACGCCGGCTCAGCCGCGGCCGAACAGGCCCTTCTTCTTCTTGCCCGCCATCACGGAGACGGCGGTCCGCGGCGGACCCACGGGGGGTCTGGGGGACACGGTCGGCGGCGGGTCGTCCTCCAGGCCGAGCGAGGTGAGCTCGCGCATCAGCGCAGCCGTGTCGGTGTCCCGGACCCCGTAGTCCATCGGCTCTTCATCGACCCAGGTGCCACCGACTTCCACGGCGCTTGGGGCGGTCTCGGTCTGGACCTTCGGCCCCGGACCGTCCGGCGCTGAGCCGGCCGTCGCACTCAGCTCGGCAAACACCGACGCCGCCTGCTCGCGCTGCCGAGCGATCTGCCGCTGCGCCTCGTCCTCGGCCTGAGCGGCGGCCTCGATCGCAGCGTGCTCCGCGGCCAGCTGCTCAGCTACCTGTTGCTGCTGTGCGCGTTCCTCCTCGGCGGCACGCTGCTCGGCCTCGATGCGCTTCTCCTCCAGGCGCTCAGCCTCGACGCGCTCGGCCTCATAACGGGCGGCTTCCACGGCGGCGGCGTCGGCGGCGAGCCGTTCGGCCTCAGCGTGGGCAGCTGCCTGGCGGTCGGCTTCGACCCGCTCGGCTTGGACTCGCTCGGCTTGGACTCGCTCGGCGTGGACTCGCTCGGCCTCACAACGGGCGGCTTCCACGGCGGCGGCGTCGGCGGCGAGCCGTTCGGCCTCAGCGTGGGCGGCTGCCTGGCGGTCGGCTTCGACCCGCTCGGCTTCGACGCGCTCGGCTTCCTCGGCGGCGAGCCGCTCGGCTTCGACGCGCTCGGCTTCCTCGGCGGCGAGCCGCTCAACTTCTACGGCGAGCTGCTCGGCTTCGACGCGCTCGGCTTCCTCGGCGGCGAGCTGCTCAGCTTCGATCCGCTCGGCTTCGACGAGGGCGGCCTCCTCGGCGGCGAGCCGCTCGGCTTCGACGCGCTCAGCTTCCTCGGCGGCGAGCTGCTCAGCTTCGGCCCGCTCGGCTTCGACCCGGGCGGCCTCTGCGGCGAGCTGCTCGGCCTGGACGCGCTCGGCGGCTTCTGCGGCGAGCTGCTCGGCTTCGACCCGCTCGGCCTCGGCGGCGACGCGCTCGGCTTCGACGCGCTCGGTTTCGAGCCGCTCGGCCTGGACGCGCTCGGCTTCCTCGGCGGCGAGCTGCTCGGCTTCGACCCGCTCGGCTTCGACGCGGGCGGCCTCTGCGGCGAGCTGCTCGGCTTCGGCCTGGATGGCTGCGTGGCGCTCGGCCTCGACCCGCTCGGCCTCGGCGGCGACGCGCTCGGCTTCGACGCGCTCGGCTTCGAACCGCTCGGCCTGGACGCGCTCGGCTTCCTCGGCGGCGAGCTGCTCGGCTTCGACCCGCTCGGCCTCTGCGGCAACACGCTCGGCTTCGACGCGGGCGGCTTCCTCGGCGGCGAGCTGCTCGGCCTCGACGCGGGCGGCCTCTGCGGTGACGCGCTCGGCCTGGACGCGCTCGGCTTCCTCGGCGGCGAGTTGCTCGGCCCCGGCCAGGGCGGCGGCCTCGACCCGCTCGGCCTCGGCCAGGGCGGAGGCCTCGACCCGCTCGGCCTCGGCTCGGACGAGCGCCTCGTCCGCCTGCTCCCGGCGGGCTGACAGGTCCACGATCTCTGCCTCGTGGTCCTCGGCGTACGCCGGACCGTCGGCTGCTCGGGCGGCCTCGAGGGCGGCTTGAGCCGCCGCGAGCTCCTGGGCGTCCCGGCGTCGCCGCGAGACATCGCGCTCGGCCCGCTCGGCCTTCTTGGCCGTGCGGGCCCGCTCGTCCTCACCGGCGAGCGGGTTCACCTGCGGAGGTCGGGGGCGAGAGGCGAACAGCGCGTCGTCGCGGATGGGGCCCATCAGGGCCGACAGCGCCGCGGACACCCGGTCCACCGTCTCGTCGACGTCGAGCGGGCTGTCCGGGTCGATGGGGACCAGCGGTCCGCGCTCGACCTCGTCCGTCGGGGCGAGGGCCGCCGCCAGGCGCGAGGCGACGGAGGGGGCGTCGGCGGTCTGCTCGGGTCCGCAGGCGACCTCCTCGACGTCAAGGAGCCCCCCGGCGACGAGCGAGTGGACGACCTGCCCGGCCTCGAACAGCGTGAAGCCGCACTCCCGGGCGAGCTCGGCGAGGGTCCGCTCACCGTCGACTTTGCAGAGCAACGACCAAGCCTCGGGGTCGATGGCGGTCTCGCTGTCGGCGCCTCCGGAGGCCGACAGCACGGGGATGGCGTCCGGCCCGTGCACGGTCTCGGTGAGGGTGCGCCAGAGCGCCTGACGGTCCCGGATGGCGGTGAGCAGGTCCTCGACCGGGGTGGGCGGGGCGACGTCCTCGCGGGTCCGCTCGTTGACCCGGAACTTCCAGGTGCCCGACGACCACGGCAGCAGGTCGGAGGTCGACTCGTGCAGCTGCTCCTGGACGAAGGACTCGACGACGGGCTGGTCGACGTACCCGAGGTGGACGAGCAGCTCCCCCAAGCGCCAGCCCTGCAGCTCGGACCGCTGCGCCTCCAGGGCCTCGGCGAGGGCTTCGGGTGCCAGGGCTCCGCTGCTGACGAGCCGGGCCCCCAGCTGGGGTCGGCGCCCCGGAGCGGTCACGGCGTAGACGAGCCCGCCGCGCAGGTAGACCCGTGCCTGCTCACCGACCGGGTCCTGCACGTGCAGACAACCGGTCGCGGCCCCGTCGGCGAGCTGACGCAGTACCTCGGGCACAGCAGTGCTCGCCAGGTCGCCCTTGAGCACGCCGGGCCCCTCTCGTCCTGGACCACCCGGCCGTACCGGGGGGCTCCAGGGGACTTCGGCAGGACGGGTCCGGTTGTTGAGCGTGACCTGTCACCCGTCCGTGGCATCTGCAACCATGGCGGCGTAGCGCCGCTCCGGAGCGCGACGAAAGGAGCCGGTGTGACCACCGACAGCACCGTCCCTGGCACCAGGCGCATCGACCGCGTCCTGTCCGAGGACTACCTCACCGCGCTGGGCGAGCAGTCGCTGGCCGAGGTGCGCGCGCTGCGGGACGAGGCCGAGCAGGAGGAGGTCGACCTGTCCTACATTCGCCGGCTCCTGCAGGGCCGCATGGACATCGTTCGCGCTGAGCTCAGCCGGCGGGACGGTAAGACGACGGGCAGCCTCGTCGACGGGCTCGCGCAGACCCTGGCCGACGTGCCCCGCGCTGCCGCCCGCGGGCTCGGACGGCACACGACCGTCGAGCCGTCCCGGGTCGATAGCCACCGGCGCTCCGTCGAGGCCCTCGTCGCCGATGTGGACCTGACCGACACCGCGGCGCGCGACAGCGCGTCCCTGGACCGCGCGCTGCAGGTCCTCGCCGCGGAGGAGAAGGTCATCTCCGGCAAGCGCCGGGAGGTCCAGGCCGTGATGGACGCCTGCCAGGCCGAGATCACCCGTCGTTACCGGGTCGGGGAGGCCGACATCGCGACTCGCCTGGCAGAGTCCTCGGGACCGACGACCACCGCTCCGTGACCGTCGTCGCAGAGGTCGTCCGATCCGGATATATCGAAGGTCGGCACCACGGCTCGGTGCTCGCGCTGCGGCCGGACGGCTCGGTGGCCCTCGCGGTCGGTGACGTCGACCGTCCCATCTTCCCCCGGTCGTCGAACAAGCCGCTGCAGGCCGTCGCGCTGCTCGAGGCGGGATGGGACCCGGCCGATGACCAGCAGTTGGTCCTGGGCTGCGCCAGCCACTCCGGAGAGTCCCGTCACCTCGACGTCGTACGGCGCAGCCTGGGCGGATTGCCGCAGGACGCGCTGGGTTGCCCCCCGTCCCTGCCGCTGTCGACCGAGGCCGCCCACGCCCTGCTCGCAGCCGGTGGTGGTCCGACCCGGCTCCACATGAACTGCTCGGGCAAGCACGCCGCGATGCTTGCGACCTGCGTCGCGAACGGCTGGCCGACCGAGGGCTACCTCGCTCAGGACCACCCTGTGCAGCGGGCGGTCCTCGCCGGTCTGGAGGGCCTGGCCGGGGAGCGGGTCGCGCACGTCGCGGTCGATGGGTGCGGGGCCCCTCAGCACGCCCTCAGCTTGCGGGTGCTGGCGCGGGCCTTCGGGGCGCTCGCCAGTGCGCAGGACGGGGCCCAGCACCGCACCGCTACGGCCATCCGGGCTGAGCCCTGGCTGATCGGCGGCACTGGCCGGGACGTGACCGCCCTGATTCAGGGCGTCCCCGGACTGGTCGCCAAGGACGGTGCCGAGGGCGTCTGGGCGGCCGCACTGCTCGACGGGTCCGCGATCGCCCTCAAGATCGAGGACGGCGCCGACCGGGCCCGTACCCCGGTGCTCGTCGCGGCCCTGCGGGCCCTCGGGGTCCAAGCCCCCCTCCTGGACGAGCTGCAGTCGACGCCGGTCCTCGGTGGCGGGGTCCCTGTCGGCGAGGTCCGGGTGGCGGGCGAGCTCGCCGACCGCCGTTGAGCGTGTGCTCCACCGCCGTATCGGGAAGGCTGCTTGCATGGATGGCCTCTGGATGAACGTGGGCATCCGACAGTGACGCTTCCGACGGAGCGGACGAGCGTCGGGGCCGGTCGCTACCTGCTCGGACCGGTGCTGGGGGTCGGGGGCATGGCCCGGGTCGTGCGCGCCTCCGACACGGTGCTGGGCCGGCAGGTGGCCGTGAAGCTCTTCCGGGACGACCTCGACCATGACGACGCGGCCCGTGCCCGGCAGGAGATGCAGACCCTCGCGGGGCTCACCCACCCCGGTCTGGTCAGCGTGCACGACGCCGGGACGGAGCGGACCGACGACGGTTCGGAGCGCTCGTGGCTAGTCATGGAGCTCATCGACGGCCCCACGCTGGCCGGGGTCGTCCTGGACCCGGATCGGGCCGCCGTAGTGGGGCGGCAGGTCGCCCTCGCTCTCGCGCACGTCCACGCCGCGGGGATCGTGCACCGCGACGTGAAGCCCGCCAACATCCTGCTGGCACCGGACGGCTCGGCCCGGCTGACCGACTTCGGCATCGCCCGGATCGTCGACGGCGCCCGCCACACCGGCACCGGACTCACGATCGGGACGGCGCCCTACCTGTCCCCGGAGCAGGTCACGGGCGGTCCGGTCGGCCCGCCCGCCGACGTCTACGCGCTCGGCCTGGTGCTACTGGAGTCCCTGACCGGCCACCGTGAGTACGACGGCGGGCCGGTCGAGACGGCCATGGCCCGACTGCACCGTCAGCCGGTTGTCTCCGGTGGCCTGCCTGCGCCGTGGCCCGAGCTCCTCACGGCGATGACGGCCCGGCAGCCGGCAGATCGCCCGACGGCCGCCGACGTGGCCCGCGTCCTCGGGGAGGGCCTGGCGGTCGCTGCGACCGCTGTCACGGCGTTGCCGCCGACCCGGGTCACCCCGACGCTGCCCTCGCCCTCGACCGGTGCCGCGCTCCCGCCGACGACCACCGACCGGCGCGGCCTGGATCCGACCCGCGTGGTGCCCCTCGTGTCGGGTCCTGTGGGTGCACCGCGCCGCCGTACGACGGTGCTGGCGGTGGCGGGCTTGGTCGCGCTGGTGGCCCTGGTCGCCGCTGCGCTGACCGCATCGGGATCCGGCGTGGGGACCCGGGACCCCGCGCCAAGCCCCTCGGGCAGCGTCACGGGCCCGGCGGGGACCGCCCGGCTGGAGCAGGACCTGCGTGACCTGCGCTCGGCGGTGACCCCGTGAGGCGGTGGCTGGCCGCGGCCCTCCTGCTCCTGTTGGTCGGCTGCAGCAGCCACTCGACAGACGTGTCTGCCGCGGCCGCCACCGCGCTTGCTACCGACGTCGCCCGGCTGTCGACGGCGGCGAGGGTGCACGACGACACGGGGGTCCGGTCGGCGGTCGTTGCGCTGCGCGCCCAGGTGAGCCGCCAGCAGGCGAGCGGTGACCTCAGTGCCTCCCGCGCTGCAACCGTGCTGGCCGCCGCCGCCCGGGTCGCCGCCGACGTACTGCTGCCGAGTCCAGCCCCGACCGTCGTGCCCGCGTCGCCCCGGCCGGTCGTGGCCCCGTCCGCCCCTGCCGACGGCGGCAAGCACGAGGGGAAGGGCGGCGAGGACCACGGCAACTGACCGCTCAGGCGAACGCCGGCCGGCGGGCCCGTCGTCCAGTGACCTGGTGCGCACCTCACGGCGCTGATCGACTGCCTCACGCCGCTGGCGCAGCTCGCGGTCGATGCGCAGCTCGCCACGGTGTGGGAGCAGCAGGTCCGGCGACCCTCGACGCCCACCTGGTGACGGCTCGGGCGTAGGACGTCCGGACTGTCGCCTCCTGACCCCGTGTCCCGAACGCTGAGGCTGGCGGGCTTGAGGCGGGACCTCGCACTGCCGAAGAGGAGCGGGGGAGAGCGCGTGACCGGCCACTGACCCAGACAGGAGTGGCATGAGCCCGACGCCTGCCGTCTCGACCGTGAGCCCGCCCGCTCCCCTGTCGCCCCTCCCGGCCCCACCGCCGCAGGTGGAGCTCAGGGCCGAGCTCGCGCGGACGCTCGCCCTCGTCGCCGACACGATCGTGGAGTCGCTCGGCTTCGACGTCGCGGTCATCAACATCTGCCACGACGAGGAGACGATGCTGGTCGCGGCGGTGTGCGGCCCGCAGGAGGTCAAGGACGCCCTGTTTCGCCGCCGTCAGGGCCGAGCCGGCTGGGCCACGCTCATGACCATCAGCGAGCCCTGGGGTCCGCTGCGCTTCATCGACGGCCGGAACAGTCACGAGGACCCCGACGACCTCATGGCATGGGTCCCGGACATCGAGGTCAGCGACGACCCCGACGCCTGGCACCCCGAGGACTCGTTGTTCGCCCCGCTGTCGGCCGCCGACGGCACCCTGCTGGGCATGCTCTCGGTCGACGTCCCGCGCGACGGCCGGCGGCCGGATGCCGCGACCCGCCGGGGCCTTGAGGCGTTTGCCGTCGCAGCCGCGCTGGCCCTGGAGCACGCCACCCTGGCGGCTCGGAGCCGCGCGAGCGTGCGGCAGTTCCAGGCCGTATTCACCTCCAGCCCGATCGCCATCGGGCTGGTCGAGCCGGGCGGGGCGTTCCTGACCGCCAACGACGCGCTCTGCGGCTTCCTCCACCGCCGTACGACGAGCATCGTCGGCACCGGCTTGCTCGAGCTCCTGGAGGCTGGCGACCGGGCCGCTGCGGCCGCCGCGCTGGCCGCGACCTGGGAGAAGGGCGTCTCGGCGCCGGTCGAAGGACGGTGGCGGCTCCCCGGGGCTGACACCGCTTGGGGCCGGCTGCACCTGGCTCTGGTCGAGGGCGAGGACGACGCGGGCCCGCTCGTCATCGCCCAGGTCGAGGACATCACCGAACGCAAGCGCGCCGAGCTACGGCTGCAGCAGCAGGCCCACTTCGACAGCCTCACCGGGCTCCCGAACCGGCACCACTCGCTGCGGGCACTGCGGGACGCCCTCGACGGGTCCGGGACGGCAGGAACCGTAACGGCCGTGTTCTTCTGCGACCTGGACCGCCTCAAACTCGTCAACGACGCCCACGGCCATGCCGCCGGCGACGCCTACCTGCGGGCCGTCAGCCAGCGCATCCGGGGGAGCGTCCGCGACTCCGACACCGTCGGGCGGCTCTCCGGCGACGAGTTCGTCGTCGTCCTGTCCGGGCTGCACTCCCCGGCCGAGGGCCTGGAGCTCGCAGCCCGCATCGTCGACGCCGTCCGTGAACCGCTGACCCTGGGCGGCACCACGTTCAGCCCATCGCTGTCGCTCGGGATCGCCTACGACGACGGGACGCTGACGCCTGACGAGCTGATCGCGAACGCCGACGCCGCGATGTACCAGGCCAAGCTGGAGGAGCGCGGCTCCTGGTACGTGTACGACGCCAGCTTGCGGCACAGCTCGGCGTCGGTCCTGCAGCTGCGCAACGACGTGAGCGGCGCCCTGGAGCGCGGCGAGCTGGTGCTGCATTACCAGCCCATCGTGCGGCTGCAGGACCGTCGCGTCCTCGCCCACGAGGCGCTGCTGCGGTGGCAGCACCCAACACGGGGGCTGCTCGGTCCGGCGCAGTTCCTGGAGGTCGTGCTGGACAGCGAGTTCGAGAGCCCGGTGACCGACTGGATCTTGATGCAGGCCTGCCGCGACGCCGCTGCCCAGCCGTCGGGGACGCGGCGCGTCAACGTCAACGTCAGCTCCCTGCAGGTCGGGAGGCGCGACCTGCCGGATGTCATCCGGCGGTGCCTGGACGAGACCGGGCTCGATGCCCGCCACCTCGTCCTCGAGCTGACCGAGGACCGGTTGCTGTCTCGTCCCGACGGACCGGCCCTGCTCGAGGGGCTCCGGGAGATCGGGGTCGGGCTGGCCATCGACGACTTCGGCACGGGGTTTGCCGGACTGGGCTATCTGCAGCGCTTCCCAGCGATCACGGCGGTAAAGCTGGACCGCAGCTTCATCGCTGGGCTCGGCACCGACCCGGTCAGCGAGCACATCGTCAGCGCCGTCGTCCAGCTCGCCCGGGCCTGCGGCATCGGGCTGGTGACCGAGGGCGTCGAGACCCAGGTCCAGGCCGACGAGCTGCTCCACCTCGGCGTCGAGCACGCGCAAGGCTGGTTGCTCGGCAGGCCGGCTCCGCTGACTCCGGCAGGCCCCTTTCCGGCAGCACCCTCCCCAGCAGAACTGTCTCCGGCAGCACCGTCCCCAGCAGAACCGGCCTCAGCGGGTTGAGCTCCGGGGCTGACCCCCCGCGTGACGCGCTACCTGCGGCACCCGCGTCACAGGGCTCCAGGTCGTCGAGGCGGGACGGTGGACGCGCCCGCTTCGGACCACGCCCGGCCCTACTTCTTTAACCAGGACGACAACCGCCTGGCCACCGACCACGGCCAGCCGAGCATCGTGACCGCCAGCCGCAAGGCCCGGGAGACGCCGCTGCTGTTCCACCCCGGCACCGAGTGGGAGTACGGCAGCAACATCGACGGGGTCGGCCAGGTCATCGAGGCGATCGCAGGCAAGCGGCTCGGCGAGGTCATGGCGGTGCGGCGGTCGGCGGGTAGCGTCGCCTGGGCCGGGCTCGCGAACCTCTACTGCTGAATCAACCGCCGCACCGACACCGCCGGCTTCTGGGGAACGCAGATCCTGCCGTTCCTCGACGGCCCCTCCGTCACGGGCTACCAGGACCTCGAGACCGCGGCCTACCGGGCACTCTCGGGTTGGTGAGTTGGGCGTACGGCCACCGGCGGCGGCAGTCACCGGAGGCCGTCGTCGTCTCGTGCAAGGGCAGGCACCCCGGGGCGCTCGTCTAGGGTGCGTGTGCCGCCACTCTCATGGGGAGCGGCCGATGAAGGGATCGCGATGTCGACCGTCGACGTGAATGGCACACCCATCTGCTACGTCGAGGTGGGCCCGAGCAGCGGCACGCCGGTGCTGCTGAGTCACTCCCTGTTCTTCGACCACACGATGTTCGACGAGCTCGCCGGCCTCCTCGCCGAGCAGGGCTATCGCGTCGTGTCCTACGACCAGCGCGGGCAGGGTGCCAACCCGGCGGCCACCCGCGACGAGGTCTCGATGGATGCCCTCACCGACGACGCGGCCGCCCTCATCGGTGCCCTCGGCCTCGGCCGCGTGCACGTCGTCGGCAACTCACTGGGCGGCTTCGTCGCGCTGCGGCTCGCGGCCCGCCACCCCGACCTCCTGATCTCCGCCGCCGCTATCGGCTCCTCCGCGGAGGAGGAGCACAGCCTGGCCGCGTTCGCGCCGCTCGTCGACCACCTCACCGAGCACGGCGCTGCGGACCTCGTAGGCAGCCTCATGCACATCATGTTCGGTGACACCTCCCTCGCGTCCCCCTCACCGGCGACCAAGCAGTGGGAGGCGTCCATGGCTGACCTCGGCCCGTCCATCGGCCCCTGCGCCTGGCAGGTCATCCACCGCGACAGCATCGTCGCCGAGCTCGCTGGCTGCACCGTGCCGGTCCTGGCCATCGCCGGGTCAGAGGACCACGCCTACCCGCCGCCCACGTCCAGCGACAACATCGCTGTCGCGACCGGGGGACGTGCGGTGACGGTCGAGGCCGCCGGTCACTCGGTGTCCCTCGAGCAGCCAGCGATCGTGGCTGAGCACCTCCTCGCGCACTTCGCGGCCGCCGAGGCTCGCTGAGCACGGGTCGGCGTCCCGGCCCGCATACCTGAAAGTGGTTCCCGTCGGCGGTCGGCGGTGTGGACCGACGTACGACTTCCGACGCTCCCAGGTGTCCAGCAGCGCCGTCGAG
>JAYTHS010000416.1:0-1030 GCA_043732345.1 Frankiales bacterium
GGCGAGGCCGTCTTCAACACCGGCATGACGGGCTACCAGGAGACGCTCACCGACCCCAGCTACCACCGGCAGGTCGTCGTCATGACGGCTCCGCAGATCGGCAACACTGGCGTCAACGACGAGGACCCGGAGAGCTCGCGCATCTGGGTCAGCGGGTTCGTCGTGCGCGACCCCAGCCGGGTGCGCAGCAACTGGCGCAGCACCCGGTCGTTGGACGCCGAGCTCGCCGCGCAGGGTGTCGTCGGCATCAGCGGCATCGACACCAGGGCACTGACCCGTCACCTGCGCGAGCGCGGGGCGATGCGGGTCGGCATCTTCAGCGGCGACGTCCCCGCCGACGCGCACGACCGGGTGCTCGCCAGCCCCGAGATGGTCGGGGCCGACCTCGCCCACGAGGTCACCACCGCGAGCCCCTACGTCGTACCTGCCGTCGGCGAGAAGCGCTTCACCGTCGCGGCTCTCGACCTCGGGATCAAGGCAGCGACGCCGCGCTACCTGGCTGCCCAGGGCTGTGAGGTGCACGTCCTGCCGGCCACGACGACGGGGGAGGAGCTGCTCGCCCTGCGGCCCGACGGCGTCTTTTTGTCCAATGGCCCGGGCGACCCGGCCACCACCGACGGACCGATCGCTGTGACCCGGGCGGTGCTGGACGCCGACGTCCCGCTGTTCGGGATCTGTTTCGGCAACCAGGTGCTCGGCCGGGCGCTGGGCCTGGGCACCTACAAGCTGCGCTACGGGCACCGGGGGGTGAACCAGCCCGTCCAGGAGCTCGCGACCGGCCGGGTCCACGTCACCAGCCACAACCACGGCTTCGCCGTCGAGGCCCCGACGGACGGGTCGCCCGTCGTCACGGCGTACGGCCCAGTGGTGGTGTCCCACGTGGACCTCAACGACGGCGTCGTCGAGGGTCTGCGCTGCACGAAGGCCCGGGCCTTCTCTGTGCAGTACCACCCGGAGGCGGCGCCGGGACCGCACGACGCCACCGGCCTGTTCGCCTCCTTCGCCGCTCTGATGGGAGCCTGACGTGCCC
>JAYTHS010000417.1:0-1027 GCA_043732345.1 Frankiales bacterium
TGATGGTTCACGGCCCGAGACAACCGCCGCCGGAACGACTCCGGAAGATTCTCCCGCTCAGCGTCGAGCGAGCGCAGGTAGGTGTGCAGGTGCTCACGCGGGCTGTGCACAGACTCCTGCGCGGACCCCTCGTCATCGGCCGGTTGGTTGCGGGAGAGGTCGCAGACGTCGGCGAACGTCGTCAGCAGCGACAGCTCCTCGCTCAGCAGCTCGGGGTCACCAGGGTCAAGCTCGCCGCGGGCGCCCAGGTACGCCCTGACCAGCTCCCGGCCGCGGGCCGTGCTGACGTCGTACCCGGTGAGCAGGGCCCGCAGGTCCGCCACCAGCTCGCGCGCAGGTCCGCGCGCGTCGGCGACCCCGACCGTATCGACGAGCCCGGAGAAGTCGACCCCCGCCCCAGCGGGACCGCCCGCATCCTCGGTGACCTGGTCAATCCGCAGCAGCGGCGCCCCCGCGTCGACCTGGGAGTTCACCGCCGCCAACACCTCACGAACAACACCACTCGTGGTCGCCCGGACCGCGGTCTCCATCTTCATGCTCTCCAAGACGACCACCGTCTGCCCGACACTCACCTCCTCCCCCGGAGCAACGCGGACGGCGACGACCACCGCCGGCGCGGGCGAGCGCACCAGACCCACCTCGTCCTGCACCACGCGGTGGCTGGTCCCGTCGACCTCGACGACCCGGCTGCCCGTCCCCGCACCGGCTCTGACGTCGTAGCGTCGGCCGCCGATCGCCACCACGCTGGTCCCGGGTCCGTGGCGGTCGACGTCGACCCCGATAACCAACCCATCTACCACCACCCGGTAGCGGTGCGGTCCCACCTGGGCGACCTCGAGGGTGTAAGCCCGCCCGCGGTAACCGAGCTCAACGGTGCGTCCGATGACCCGTCCAGCCCGCGGCCGCCCACCCCGCGCGGAGGCCAGGAACTCCGCCCGCTCGACCGCCTCCTGCCCAGCGTGGACACCGACGGCTACCGCGATCAGCGCGACATCCGCACCCGCGGTGAGGGCCCCGGCGTCGGTGG
>JAYTHS010000418.1:0-1024 GCA_043732345.1 Frankiales bacterium
CTGGACGGTCAGAGGCATGACTCTGGTCAGCCCTCAAGGACGTGTTCGCGGCACCACTCCGAACCACCAGACGGGGAGCCGAGGCGAACACGCCCGTGACCGCTTCCCGACGTCCTGCACGAGTCGGGGTGTGGGGAGCGCGGGGGAGTCTCGTGGTGGTCAGCCGAGAGCGGGCGGCTCCACCGGGTCAGGGGCCGCGCCCGGGTGCGCTCGCTCCGCTTGCAGCGCCCCCGGCCCCGGCCCCACGACATCGACGGACACCGACCGCACCTCGACCGGGCCAGACCGAGCAGCCCAGCCGGCCTCCTGACGACGACGCCCAGCAGAGCGCCGGCGCTTGGTCTGCGACGACGACTCCACCGAGCCCGTGGCACCGCCCTGAGCACCACGACGGACCCCGCTCACAACCAGCCCCCGTCGCCCAACAGCAGCCCGCACTGGTCGCAGCTCGTGCACTTCCACACGTCGCTGTCCTCCAGCACCGCGGCCGGAGTGTCCGGCCCAAGTTGTCCCGACAGTCGCTCGATTTGTTCGCGACCGAGCACGTCGAGGGCCTGGGCGTAGGACATCCAGCAGACAGGCTTTGAGCAGACCGAGCAGCGCGGCCGCATGACCCGAGCGAACGGCGTTGTCGGCTCGTACTCCTTGCGACGCTGCCCGCAAGCGCGACGCTCTGCCCTGTTCACGCCGACTGCTTCCGGGGCACCACAGCGTCCTCGTGGCCGATCTTCACGGCCAAGCCGGATTCGTAGAGTCGCGCAGCGATCTCGGGCAAAAAATCGGCAACGTCGCAGCCGAACAGGTCCCGGAACTCAGTCGCCGACTTCCAGACACCGGCCCGGCTGTAGAAGCCGCGCTCGACCAGCCCGGCCAGGTCGCCGCCGTAGGTCGCCTGCATGACCCAGAAGCCCAGCAGCCGCTGGATGGTGGACCCGGCACCCCGAGCAGCCAGGGGAGCCACCAGCGGGCCCAGGACGCGCTCAAGCGCCTGTCGGCCGGGGTACTGCGGGACCTTGCCCGCCAG
>JAYTHS010000419.1:0-1023 GCA_043732345.1 Frankiales bacterium
TTGACGGTGGTGTGCACGGAGTTCCCCTCGAGACGGTGACTCAACAAGCGTAGACCCTTGCGCCAGCAATGGTCAACGGCTGTAGAGTGAGCGGGTGACCACGGACAGCCGCGACAGCCGGCGGCAACGCACCGAGGCGGCGATCCTCGAGGCCGCGGGGGAGCTGTTCGCCGAGACCGGCTACGAGCGCACCACGATCCGCACCGTCGCGGCGCGGGCCGGGATCGACCCCGCGCTGGTGATGCAGCACTTCGGCAGCAAGGAGGGGCTGTTCGCCGCCGTTGCCCGCTGGCCGGACGACCACTCGCGGGTCCTGGACGCCTCGGTCGAGACGCTGCCCCGCGCCGCCCTGGAGGACCTGCTCGGCACGTTCGAGGCGCACGGGGAGCGGGAGGCTGCCGCTGCCCTGATGCGCAGCTGCCTCACCCACCCGACCGCCACGGCGGTCATGCGCGACGAGGTCATGTGCGAGCGCACCGCCGCCGTCGAGGCGCTGCTCGACGGGCAGGACGTCGAGCTGCGGGCCGCGCTGTTCGGAGCCTGCATGATCGGCCTGGGCATGGCCCGCTACCTCATCGAGCTACCGGCCCTTGCCGCCGCCAGCCACGAGGACGTCGTCCGCCTCATGGAGCCGGTCCTGCGCCAGCTCGTCGACCCGGCGTAGGTCAGCCGGGGCTGCTGCGCGCCGCCCGATCAGCGAGACTGGTCGGGTGCTGCTGCTGCTCTCGACCGCCGACACCGACCTGCTCGCCGCCCGGGCGGTCACCGACCCTGCGCTCCCGCTGCGGCTCGGCAACCCCTCGCGCCTCGACCCCTCCCGCGACGAGGCGGTCGACCTCGACGGTGTCTCGCTCGTCGTGGTCCGTCTGCTCGGTGGTCGGCGGGCCTGGGAGGGCCTTGACGACCTGCTCGCCCGGGCCCAGGTGCCGGTCGTCCTGCTCGGCGGCGAGGGACCGGACGCCGAGCTGACCGCGCTGTCGACGGTGCCGCCCGGCGTGGTCACCGACGCCGCGGCCTACCTGC
>JAYTHS010000420.1:0-1022 GCA_043732345.1 Frankiales bacterium
GGCCGCTTGAAGCACCCAGCGCTGGTTCGCGTCCGCCGTCCAGTCCCATTTGCCCGGCGCAGGCTCGAAGCCGGGAACGGCGGTGCGGAAGGACAGGAATTGCGGGTTGGGGGCCAGGTGAAGCGGGTTCTCGCCGCCGCCGATGTTGTAGCGGACGATGTTCAGCCCCAAGCCCTTGACGGGGTCGAAGGCCTTCTCGATGTAGTCGCTCCGGATCGGCTCCGGGTAACCGCCGACCACCTTGGCCCACCAGGCCAGGGACGTGCCCCAGCCCTCCCAGGTCTGATACTGGACCGACGGGTCCACGAGTGCCGTCACGCTCGCCGGTTGTACATCGGCGACCAGCCTGAACAGGCGCGAGCCGTGCGGCGGCAGGGGGATGCTGACACTGCCGGCGAAGACGCCCAGGTCAGTGTGCGCCCACAGGTCGCGTGCATGAACCGCGCCGGCCACCCCCAGGTCGCTCGGCTGCACCGTCACCGCCCTGGCCTGGTCGTCCCGGTTGAACAGCGCGACCGTCTTGCTGCCGTCCGCGCCCGTGCTAACCCACACGTCTGGGTTCCCGGCCAGCGGCGCGGCGGGACGACCTGCCTGGTCCACAGCGATGACCTCGTCGTTCGTCAGCAGTGCCAGGCCCGCCGCGTCCAGCTTGGTCAGATCGTCGCCCGTGTAGAGCGGGCTGCACGAGACCGCCCACAGCGTCATCACCGTCTGCCGCTCGTCCGCCGTCAGCCCATCCATCGCCCCGCTGCCGATGTCCAGCGAGTCCAGGTCGTTCCAGCCTCGGCCCGGCCCGGCCTCGCCCGCCCAGACGGCTGCCGAGTCGAAGGCGCGCGGGATGGACCCCCAGCCGGTCAGGGTCGGCCCGTAGGTCTCGACATCGGCCGTGATGCGCCGGCCCTGGGCGTACTGACGCCAGACCGGGCTGTAGGTCCTGTCCAGATTCCAGGAGAGTTCCAGCCAGATCGGCCGCCCCGTCTGCTTCAAGGCCGCCGACCACGCCGCCACGTCGGGCCGGGCGT
>JAYTHS010000421.1:0-1021 GCA_043732345.1 Frankiales bacterium
GGCCCCTGCCCGTAGGGCCCTCGACCGCCCATCCCGAGACCTGGTTCGAGGAACGGTGCGAGGTCGACAAGGTCAACGGGAACGAAAAATTAGTGACGCCAACTACGTTTCTCGTGGTGCACTGTCTCTATCCGGCGACACCTTCCGGCCGGCTCACGAGAGCGAGACGACGTGCGAGCAGGAACACCACGACGCAGGAGCAACCGAGCCGTCGCGGGGGTGGCGATGTCGGTCAGCCTGGCGCTGGCCGTCGCGGGGCGACCACGGCCTCGGCCACCCCCGCCCGGGCCGAGCTGGCCGGCAGCCAGCCCAGCTGGGCGGTCCCCACCGCGCTCCGCGCCCAGGTCCCCACCGACCAGGTCGTCTCGGCGCGGGTCTACCTGCTGTGGCGGGACCCGGCCGGTCTGGCGGCGACGACCGCGGAGGTCAGCACCCCCGGCAACTCCGCCTACGGCCACTACCTCAGCGCCGGGCAGTTCCGTGCCCGGTACGCCCCGGCGCAGCGCGACGTGGTCGCGGTCCAGACCTGGCTGCGCGGTGCTGGGCTTACCGTCGTCGACACCCCCGCCGACAACCAGTACGTCGCCGTACAGGGCACCGTGGCGCAGGCCGAGACCGCCTTCGCCACCACCCTCGGGACCTACGACGCCTTCGGCACCACCTTGCGCGCGCCCGAGACCGCGCCGAGTGTGCCCGCTGCCCTCGCGGGCACCGTGAGCGCGGTGGTAGGCCTCGACGAGGGGACCTCCGTCACCCCGCAGGCCACCACCGGCGCGTCACCGGACACGACCGCCGCCCCCGGGGTCGGGTTCCGGGTCGGCACACCGTGCTCCACCTCCTGGGGCGAGAAGACGGTGACCCTGCCGACCGCCGTCGACGGCAGCACCGTCAAGCCGCTGGCCCCCTGCGGCTACACCCCCGCTCAGGTCCGCGGCCTCTACGGCCTCGGACAGGCCGACACCGGCGCGGGCCAGACCGTCGCCTTCGTCGGCGCGAACGCGAGCCCCACCATCGTCCAGGA
>JAYTHS010000422.1:0-3724 GCA_043732345.1 Frankiales bacterium
GAGTCCAGGACGAGGACCGACCTCTCGCAAGCTGGACGTTGGGCTGCGGGACTCTGGGCTACTGGGCACGACCGCGTCCACGACGGACCCCCCGCCCGGCACCTGCTCACCAGACGGGCCGGGTCAGACCTGCTCGCCGACGACCACGGGCTCGGGGACCAGCGTGATGCCGAAGCGGTCGCGAACCCCGTCGCGGACCACCCTCGCCGTACGGAGCAGGTCCGAGGTCTGCGCGCCGCCGCGGTTGACCAGGGCCAGGGTGTGCTTGCTCGACAGCCCCACCGGCCCATCGCCCCAGCCCCGGACGAAGCCGGACTCCTCGATCAGCCAGGCCGCGCTGACCTTGGCCTGACCCTTTGCGTCCGGCCAGGAGGCGGCCCCGTCGGGGACTCGGTCGAGGCCGACGACGGGGTTGGTGAAGAACGAGCCGGCGCTCACCGAGTCGGGGTCGGCCGGGTCGAGGACCATGCCCTTGCCTCGACGGAGGGCGAGCACGGCCTCGCGCACGGCCCCGGCGGGCGCAACCTGCCCGAGCTCGACCCCGAGGACCCGGGCCAGCTCGGCGTACCGGACTGGATCGCCGAGAACGCCTGTGCGCAGGGCGAATACGACCGAGAGGACGACCCAGGTCCCAGTCTGCTTGAACCGGGACGTCCGGTAGCCGAAGCCGCAGTCGGCG
Source organism: Frankiales bacterium (assembly GCA_043732345.1). Classification (GTDB taxonomy): domain Bacteria; phylum Actinomycetota; class Actinomycetes; order Mycobacteriales; family SCTD01; genus RYN-111. The sequence continues at coordinate 680 of JAYTHS010000422.1, forward strand.
GCCGGCAGGTCGACAACCGCGCCGCTCAGGCGGTCGAGGGCCGTCACCGAGACGATGGCGCCGGCGACCTCCGCGCCGTAGGCGCCGATGTTCTGGACCGGGCTGGCACCGATCGTGCCGGGGACGCCCGACAGGGCCTCCAGACCCACCAGGCCGTCGGCGACGGTCGTGGCGACCAGGTCGTCCCAGTCCTCCCCTGCCTCGACGCGAAGCAGGACCCGGTCGCCGTCGCGCTGTCCGTGCAGGCCGTGGCTGCGGACCAGCACGACCTCGTCCAGGCCGGCGTCGGGCAGTACGACGTTGCTGCCGCCTCCCAGCACGAACGCAGCCGGGGTCACCGCCTCGACGACCTCCGCTGCGGTGTACGCCGTCACCATCCGGCGGGCGGGGCCACCGAGGCGCAGCGTCGTCAGCGGTGCGAGGGGGACGTTGGCACGCTCGAGCACCCTGTCAGGCTAGCCGTCAGCGGAGCACGACCGAGCGGAGCGCCCAGGCCACCGCAGCAGCCAGGTCGTGCACGCCCGTCCGGGCGAACAGCTTCTTGGCGTGCACTGCCACGGGGTGGAGTCACCCATCCGGGGTACCTAGGCCACAACGGGGGCTACCCGCCGCCGCGCGCTGATGAGGTCCGCGGTGAACACGGCCAGGGCCGCCCACACCAGGCCGAAGCCGACGACCTGCTGGGTCCCGAAGGCCTCGTGCCGGAGCAGCACGCCGACCAGCAGCTGCAGGGTCGGTGCGACGTACTGCAGCACTCCCAACGTCGTCAGCGGCACCCGTGTCGCGGCGGCGCCGAACGCCAGCAGCGGGACCGTCGTGACGACCCCCGACAGCGCGAGCAGCCCGAGGTGTCCCAGGCCGTGCGACACCGCCGTCCCCCCACCGGTCGCGACGACGAACACGGCGGCCAGGGGCGCGAGGACGGCGGTCTCGACCGCGAGCGAGGGGACCGCGCCGATCCCCGCCTGCTTCTTCAGCAGCCCGTAGAACCCGAACGAGAACGCCAGCACGAGGGCGAGGTACGGCGGGCGGCCGTTCTCGACGCTGAGCACCACGACAGCCAGGGCCGCCGCCGCTACGGCTGCCCGCTGCGCCGTACGAAGCCGCTCGCCGAGGACCAGGACGCCCAGCGCGACGCTGACCAGCGGGTTGATGAAGTAACCCAGCGAGGTCTCGACGACCTGCCCGCTGTTGACCCCGTAGATGTAGGTGCCCCAGGTGACGGCGAGCAGGCAAGCCGCGAGCGCCAGCCGCAGGACCTGCCGTCGGGGCACGGCTCGGACGGCTGCCCACGAGCCGGTGAGCCAGAGCAGGACCGCGACGACAAGCAGCGACCAGAGCACCCGGTGGGCAAGCACCTCGACCGGCCCGGCGGGTCGCAGCAGGGGCCAGAACAGCGGGAACAGCCCCCACATGCCGTACGCCGCAGCCCCGAGCAGCGTTCCCTTGCGCACCTCGGACGGTGACGTGGTGCTCACCGCGCCAGGCTAGGTGAGGGCGTCTGGGAGTATCGGTCCATGCGTACTCTCGGCACATCCGGTCCCTCCGTCGGTCCCGTCGGCCTCGGCTGCATGGGGATGTCCTGGGCGTACGGCGCCGACCAGCGTGACGACAAGCAGTCCGTCCAGGTGCTGCACCGCGCCCTGGACCTCGGCGTCACGCTCATCGACACCGCCGATGTCTACGGCCCCTTCACCAACGAGACCCTGGTGGGCCACGGCCTGGCTGGGCGTCGCGCCGAGGCGTTCCTCGCGACCAAGGTAGGGCTCGTCGTCGGGCCTGACGGGATCGTGAAGGACGGCCGCCCGGAGCACGTACGCGAGGGCATCGATGGGTCGCTGACGCGGCTGCAGACCGACCACGTCGACCTTTATCAGCTGCACCGCGTCGATGACTCCGTCCCGCTGGCGGAGACCTGGGGGGCGATGGCGGAGCTCGTCACGGCCGGCAAGGTCCGCCACCTGGGCCTGTCGGAGGTGACGGTAGAGCAGTGCGCCGTCGCGCACGCGATCCACCCCGTGCAGGCCGTGCAGTCCGAGCTGTCGCTGTGGACGCGCGACCCGCTGGCCTCGGTGCTCCCGTGGTGCGAGGCCAACGGCGCGGGCTTCCTGCCGTTCTCCCCGCTGGGCAGGGGTTTCCTCACCGGGACGGTCAGCGCCGACAGCTTCGGCAGCGGGGACTTCCGGGCTCGCAACCCCCGCTTCACGGCCGAGGCGATGGCGGCCAACGCCGCGCTGGTGGCGGCCATCCAGGCCGTCGCGGATCGGCTGCACGTGACGGCGGCCCAGGTCGCCATCGCGTGGGTCCTCGCGCAGGGAGAGCACGTCGTACCAATCCCTGGGACCAAGAAGGTCCACTACCTCGAGCAGAACGCCGCCTCAGCCGACCTCGTCCTGACGGCCGGCGACCTAGCCGAGCTGGACGCCCTGCCCGCGCCCGTCGGGGCCCGCTACTGACGCCGCCGCGACGGCCGCGTCGGTGTCGGTTCGGACGAGCAGCAGCCCGCCGGCGACGAACAGCACCAGCAGGCTGAGCAGCGCCCCCCGGTAGTCGCCCGTGAGCTCCAGGACGACTGCGAAGATCAAGCTCGCGATCCACGGGGTGCCGCGCTCGGCCAGCTCGTAGAAGCCGAAGAAGCTCGCCTGTCGACCAGCCGGCACCATGCGGCTGAACGGCGACCGCGCCAGTGACTGGGTGCCGCCGAGCACCAGCGCGATGGGCACCCCCAGCCCGTACGCCGAGGTCGTGGTCTGCAGCCCTGTGACAGCGAACAGCACCACCCCGATCCACACGACAAGCTCGCCCACTAGGACCGCCTTGGTCCCGACCTGACCGGCGAGCCGCGCCGACAGCCACGCCCCGGGGACCGCGACGACCTGGATGAGCAGCACCAGCGTGAGCAGGAAGGTCGTCGCGTCGGACTCCCGCAGCCCCTTGACGACGTACAAGCTCCTGGGTGAGGAAGACGGCCGACAACCCGACGACGGCCTGGATCGCGTCGTTGAACAGCAGGAACGACAGCAGGAAGCGCGCCGTACCGGGCAG
>JAYTHS010000423.1:0-3720 GCA_043732345.1 Frankiales bacterium
CTGCACTACGTGAACCGGGGCCTGTCACCCCGCGGCTCGATGTGGGACGTCTACCTCATCGGCGACTACGGCCTGACAGCGCTCGAGCCCATTGGCTCGAACGGCGTGAAGCCGTCACTCGAGAGCCTGTCCCACTACCTGCACATGATCGAGGAGGCCAAGGTCCGGCACCCCTGGTACGTCTCCATCTGGGGACAGGGAGCACTCGACGACACGGGGATCCTGCGGCGCGCCAACGCGCTCGGCGGTTACATCAAGACCGGGCTGGCGCTGTTCTACGACCCGGTACGCAACCCCACCAACCTCCAGCAGGCGCAGGAGATCGCACGCGAGTCGGGCGGCCCATCGCCACTCAGCAGGAGGCGCGGGCGCTATACAACATCAGATGACGACGGCTGCGGGTCCAGCGCGTCAATGGCCGGTCGCGAGGACTCGGTGCAGGAACTTTCGCGTCCGCTCCTGCTGGGGGTCCCCCAGCACCTGCGTGGCCGGCCCGCGCTCGACCACGACGCCGCTGTCGAGGAAGACGACCTCGTCGGCCACATGGCGGGCAAACGACATCTCGTGCGTGGCGATGAGCATCGTCATCCCCTCGCCACGCAGCTCGCGCACGAGGTCGAGCACCTCACCGACCAGCTCCGGGTCGAGGGCGCTGGTCACCTCGTCGAGCAGGAGCAGCCGGGGCTGGGTCGCGAGCGCACGGACGATCGCCACGCGCTGCTGCTGACCACCCGAGAGCTGGTCTGGGTAGGCAGCAGCCCTGTCTCCCAGCCCGAAGCGCTGCAGCAGCTCCAGCGCTCGCTTGTCTGCGTCAAGACGGGGCACTCCGTGGACCCGGCGGGGAGCCAGCGTGACATTGGCGAGCACCGACAGGTGCGGGAACAGGTTGAAGGCCTGGAAGACGACGCCGATCCGCTGCCGCACCCGGTCGACGTCGATGCTCGGGTCCGCGACGTCCTCGCCGTCGAGCAGGACCTCGCCGTCGTCGATGACCTCAAGGACGTTGGCGCACCTCAGCAAGGTGGACTTCCCGCTGCCCGAGGCGCCGATCAGGACGGTGGCCGACCCCTCCGGAACCGCGAGGTCGACCCCGCGCAGCACCCACGACGCGCCGTACCGCTTCCGGACGCCGCGCAGCTCGAGCACCGGCGTCGTCACGGTGCCCCGGCCGTCCGCTGTCGCGCCTGACGGACGGCGAGGGCGTCGGTGACGCGCGTCAGGGGAATGGTCAGCAGGACGAACAGTACCCCCGCCACGACGTACGGCGTGAAGTTGGCCTGCTCGGCCTGCGAGATCTGCGCTGCCCGCACCGCGTCGACGGCTCCCAGGACGCTGATGAGCCCGGAGTCCTTCTGCAGCGAGACGACGTCGTTGAGCAGCGGCGGCACGACCCGACGAACGGCTTGGGGGAGCACGACGAAGCGCAGCGTCTGGGCCGAGGTCAGTCCCAGCGAGCGGGCAGCCGCCCGCTGAGAGGGATGTACCGACTCGATGCCAGCCCGCAGCACCTCCGCAACGTACGCGGTGTAGGTCAGGCACAGCGCCGCCCCGCCGAGGAACACCGGCCCGTTGGGCATGTAGGCCAGCCGGAGCCCCGGCACGCCGAAGCCGACGAGCAGCAGGACCAGGATCAGGGGCAGTCCGCGGAACAGGTCGGTGTAGGCCGCGGCGAGCAGTCGCAGGGGGAAGGTGACCGGCCCCCGGGTCGTGCGGGCGACGGCCAGCAGCAGGCCCGCGACCAGCACGACCACCGCGCAGACTGCCAGCACCCGTAGGTTGAGCCAGAGTCCCGAGAGGACAGCGGGGAACGACTCCTTGGCGTACTGCCAGCTGAAGAACGACTGCTGGGTGCGCGGCCAGCCCGAACTGGTGCCGACGATGCCGACGAGAGCACCGATGACGGCCAGCGTCGACACCAGGGCGATGGCCCGCGATCGGCGTGTGGCCCGCGACCGGACGGCGTCACGGGCCTGCTGGGCAGGGCTGGGGCTCCACGCGTCCTCGATCGCCAACCCGGGAGCGGGGGTCGTCATGACGTCGGCCTCGGGCGGCCCGACGTCACGACAGCTCCGGGGCCCCAGCGTCGGTGAGGAAGGAGTTCTGCAGCCTGATCAGGGTACCATCGGCGCGCAGGGCGTCGACGGCCTTGGTGACGCAGCCGGTCAGCGGGCTGCCCCTGTCCAACACCGCTCCGAACTGCTCGGGCCGGCCGCCTGCCTGCGGGAGCTGGCCCACGATGACACCGTCCTGCACCTGCGCCGCGGTGGCGTAGAACGACGTCGGCAGGTCGAGAACGAGGGCGTCGACCTGGCCGTTCTTCAACGCGGCGACCGCGAGGTCGTTGGTGTCGTAGACCCGCGGCTGCTGGGTCGGCTTCACCTGGTCGGTGATGGCCTTGTACGACGTGGTGCCGACCTGCGCGCCGAGCCGCAGCCCGGCGAGGTCCGCGACGCTCTTGGCGGCTGCGGCCTTGGTGCCCTTGCGGGCGATGACGGCCTGCCGGACGTCGTAGTAGCCCGAGGAGAAGTCGACGGCCACCCGCCGCTTCTCGGTGATCGAGACCTCATTGAGGTCCAGGTCAAAGGACTTCGGTCCGGGCGCGACGACACTGTTGAAACTGGCCCGGACCCAGGTGACCTTGTCCTTGCCGAACCCGAGCTTGTCGGCGATGGCGTAGCCGACGGCGGCCTCGTAGCCCTTGCCGTTGGTCGGGTCGTCCTTGCTGAACCACGGCTCGTACGCCGGCTTGTCGGTGGCCAGGGTGAGCGTGCCGGCGGTATGGGTCTTCAAACTGCCTGCGCTGCAGTCCGCGGCCGCCGCCGTACCCGTCGGTGAGGCGACGGTGGCCTTCGACGAGCTGCCGCAGCCGGACAGTACGAGCGTCGGCAAAAGCAGCAGCAGGGCGATGGGGTGGCGGGTCACGTTCAGGGGGTCCTTTCATCGACGGCCAGAGGCGGGCGCCGCACCGGCCGGACCCAGGACGCTAGCGAACCTCGGCAGGCGAAGCACCACCATCGGGGGCCGTGGGTGGCCGTTGCCGGACCGGGGGGACGTCGTCGAGCTGCTGCGCGATGGCGGTCCGGTCTTCGTCGTCGGCCTCGTCGGCGAGGGCCGCCTTGGCCAGCCCGAGGTGGTGCTCGCGCAGCGGGCCGTCCCCTGCGACGGACGCGGCCCGCGCCACTCCCTCGTGCAGGCTGGCACGGAGCCACGCAGGTGCGTCAGGTGGGACCAGCCCCAGAGCAGCTGCTGCGTAGGACATCGCGAGCACGCCCTGGCCGAGGGCGGCGCAGCAGCGGCTCACCATCCAGTCGGCGATGGCTCGCTCCTGCGGGCCGCCGACGACGGCCCAGTGGTGCCGTGACGTCATCGCCAGGCCGAGGAGGTCGCGGTCTCCGGCGGCGTCCCGCTCCACCTCGAGCAGCGACCAGGCGGCGTTGTACGTCTCGACGGCCAGCTGGCGATTCGAGACCGCACCACGCTCCGGCCTGCTGGACTCGTCGAGACCTGCCACGGGCTCCCCTCCCACCAGGCCATGTTACGGGTGGGTCGGCAGGGAGTCACGGGCGCGCCTGCGGGCCGACGCCTGCCGGCCAGCGCTAGCATCATGGGCAACGCAGGACATCCCGGGTGCCGGGGCGTGGCGCCGTACCGGCACGGCCCTCGAGGCGGTCCCGTGCGGGCAGGGCGGCGATCAGTCGTGACGCGCTGTTCCGCTGGTGT
>JAYTHS010000424.1:0-1013 GCA_043732345.1 Frankiales bacterium
CCCGCTGACCCGGACCAGGCAGGACGCCGCAACGAGCAGCCCGGCGGCCGGCCAGGACCCGCGCCGGCCCGCGAGCCAGCCCGTGAGGGCGAGGGCCAGAAACAGCGACTCGCTGTAGCCGGCGGCCAGGAACACGGCGTACGGCGACAGCACCAGGTACAGCGCGGCCCGCGACCCGTCGATGCCCTCGAGCTCGGCCAGCCGGGACAGCGCGACCACCGCGACCGAACCAGCCAGCAAGCTGGCCAAAAGGCCGGCCGCCGTCCAGTCCGGGACCAGGCCGTGGACCACCCGCAGGACGAGCGGAAAACCGGGAAAGAACGCCGCGACCTCGCTGTCGAGGTAGTGGACGGGGTAGCCGTCGTACCCGAACTCGGCGATCTTGCGGAACAGCGTGACGTCCCAGCTGTCCCAGCCATCCAGCAGCCGCCGGGTGCCGGTCAGCTGCCAGGCCCCCGCGAGCGTCAGCAGAGCAAGCGCGACCCGGCTGGCCAGCCAGACCCCGAGCGCCGGCAGGGCCACCGACCGCCGTACGGGGGCGCTCACGCCCGGGCGAACCGGTCCGGGGCGCCGTCCAGAACCCCACCGGCCGGGTCATCGACGCCACCGGCCCGGACGACGTCGTGCTCGGGGCGCAGCACGTCCCCGGACCACGAACGCGCACAGCACCAGCAGCAGGGCGTCCCTCAGCAGCACGGCCCCGAAGAACCACGCGATGCCGATGCCCTGCCCCGGCTTGTCGTTGCCGATGAAGAACGCGAACCGGGTCAGCAGCACTAGCGCCTCGGCGGCCTGCCACGCCAGGAACGGCCGCCACCGGGGGCGGGCCAGCGCGGCCAGCGGCAGCAGCCACAGGGCGTACTGCGGGCTGTCGACCTTGTTGGTGAGCAGGAACGCCACCATCGTCAGCAGCAACACCTGCGGCAGCCGGGGCCGGCGCGGGGCTCGCAGGACCAGCAGCGCGACCAGCACCAGCGCCAGGCCGAACGCCACGGCGACCGCCCGGTTGAGCT
>JAYTHS010000425.1:0-1012 GCA_043732345.1 Frankiales bacterium
CGAGCAGCGCTCCGCGGCGTCGCCTCGCGCGGTGCAGTCGAACGCAGACCGCGACCTCGGTGGCACCGAGCACGTAGGCGATCTGGGGGTCATCAGCTGCTCCCAGACGGCGAGCCTCAGGACCTGGTTCACGGGACCCAACCGGGCTAGGGCGTCCAACACGACCTGAGAGGCGTCCTGATGGCCCGCGACGGAGTCGGCGTGGTCTTGGACGTGCGGCGCGGGCTCCCTGGAGACCTTGCGAGCCAGCTCGGACCGGCGGTACCGGGAGCACTACTCGTGCAGCAGGTGGTGATGGGCGGTTCGCAGCAGCCACGGCAACGGGTCACCAGAGACCCCAGCACGAGAGCGCCAGGCCGTGGCCAAGACCTCGGCAACGACGTCGTGGGCGTCCGCGGTCCGGCGACGGGCGTACGCCCTGATCGGCTGGTGGTGCTTGGTGTGCGGGCCTTTGAACTGTCTGTCGTCACGAGGCCTGTTCGGGGCAGGTGCATGATCCATGCCCCTAGATTCCCAGCAAGTCTCGGGTCGTCACCGCGCCGGGAAGGTGCCCGGTCCGCTAAGCCGGTGGGGGCGAACCGACGACCTGGGGTGCGGCAGCGGCAGCCGACGGCAGTGGGCCCGCTGCGGGCAGCGGACTCGTCAGTATGGCCGGCGCTGGGCTCGGCGTCACGGGCGGCAGCACCGGCCGGACCGTCGCGGGCGGCGCCGTCGGCGGCGCGGTGACGACCGGCGCCGTCGGCGGCGGGGTCGTGGGCGCGACGGTGGCGGTCGGGGACGGGGTGGGGCTCGCCGACGGGGGGGTCGCGGTCGGGACCGAGCTCGGCGTCGGTACCGCCTGCTGGCCCACGTTGGCGCGCGGCGGGAAGGCCTCGGCCTTTTGGCCCTGCAGGGCCTTGTCCATGAAGGCCTTAAAGATCGCGGCCGGCACGGTCCCGCCGTAGACACCGCTGGGCCCGCTGTCCAGGTTGGGGACGTTCACCAGCGGGCCGCCCCTTTCCCGACCGACCCA
>JAYTHS010000426.1:0-1012 GCA_043732345.1 Frankiales bacterium
GGTACGAGCTGCGCCCCACGCGGAGGCAGGATTGGAGGGCGCAGGTCAGTCGAGGTTGGAGAGACAGGGCCGCGCGCCGGTGGTCTGATTCGCCGCTGAACGGCCCCACCAGCAGCCAGCCATGCTCAACGGAGGTGGCGGGGAAGGACGTCCCAGCCAAGCAGCCGGGCCTGACGCAGGTACGCCGCCGTCACGCGCTCGATCATGCGGGAGGGCTGGGCGTCGTCGAGCGATGTCGTGACGACGACCTCCCAGTCCCGCCGTCTCGCCCCCTCGTCGCCGTCGACGTCCTTGCGGCGCTGCCGCTCACCCCTCTGGAAGTGCACGGCCCCCTCGTGCTGCAGCGCGACCTTGGCGACCTCGTCGGCCAGGTCCGGCGACACCTGCCAGTTGCCGTCCTCGTCGGTGATGGCCACGCCGTGCCGCATGCCGACGAAGCCGGCCGCGTGCAGCCGCAGCCGCAGCCGGGTCTCGGCGGGGGAGTCCGACCCGGGGTCGAGCAACGGAACCGCCTGGCGCAGTCGAGCCACCCCGGGCCTGCCGGCCGCGCGGTGGAGCGCACGCTCCACGTCAGCCCGCCCCCACCGCCGTACGACGACGTCGCCCAGCGCCACGAGCTCCTCGAGGTCCAGGTGCGCGCTGAGGTCGGCGAGGGTGCGCGGCCCGTCGGTGACCAGCAGGCCGTCGATGTCCATGAGCTCGTCGTCCGCGACCGCGAGACGGTGGACCTCGATGCCCGGGCGGGTGCTGACGATCCCCCGACGGCCTCGCGCCAGGTGGACGACCCCGCCGTCGTCGGCCGGCAGACGTTGCAGCAGCGCGGCAGTCGCGAGGCAGGGGACCCCGTCGTCGACGACGAGCTGCGCGGCGCGCACCCGGTCGCGCAGGTCGACGGCCCGGTCCGCCATCACGTAGACATCGCGCGCTACGCGCCGAAAGCGCGGGCTACGCAGCTGCTGGCGGGAGTGCTCGGACGCCGACCCGCGGAACGGCTGGTTGCTGGTCATGTCGA
>JAYTHS010000427.1:0-11825 GCA_043732345.1 Frankiales bacterium
GGTTCCCTAGACTCGGCTCTCCAACTGGACCCGAGCACGAGGGACACTGCATGCCGGAGATCACCCCTGAGCAGGTCGCGCACCTCGCGCGCCTGTCGCGCCTTGCCCTGACCGAGGGTGAGCTCGTCGCGCTCGCGGGTGAGCTCGACGTGATCCTGGGGGCCGTCGCGCAGATCGGCGAGGTCGCCGCGGCTGATGTGCCCGCTACCAGCCACGCCGTCCCGCTCGTCAACGTCACCCGTCCCGACGTCGTGGTTCCCAGCCTGTCCCGCGACGCGGTGCTGGCCGGGGCGCCGTCGGCGGAGGACGGCCGCTTCCGGGTGCCGCGGATCCTGGACGACGAGGCGTGAGCGAGCTCACCCGGCTGACCGCTGTCCAGACCGCCGAAGCCATCCGCAGCGGGCAGGCCAGCGCTGTCGAGGTCGCGCAGGCCCACCTGGACCGCATCGCCGAGGTCGACGGACAGGTGCACGCCTTCCTGCACGTCGACACCGAGGGGGCGCTGGCCCAGGCTCGTCGGGTCGACGCGGGTGAGCTGACCGGCCCGCTGGCCGGCGTACCGCTCGCCCTGAAGGACGTCTTCTGCACCAAGGGCGTCCCGACCACCGTGGGCAGCAAGATCCTGGAGGGCTGGCGCCCGCCGTACGACGCGACGGTGACCAGCCGGCTCAAGGCAGCCGGCATCGTGGTGCTCGGCAAGACCAACATGGACGAGTTCGCGATGGGCTCCTCGACCGAGCACAGCGCCTACGGCCCGAGCCGCAACCCGTGGGACCTCACCCGGATCCCGGGCGGCTCCGGGGGTGGGAGCAGCGCCGCGATCGCCTCGTGGCAGGCACCTCTGGCCATCGGCACCGACACCGGCGGCTCGATCCGCCAGCCCGCCGCCGTCACTGGGACGGTCGGGGTCAAGCCGACGTACGGCGCGGTCAGCCGCTATGGGCTCGTCGCCTTCAGCAGCTCGCTGGACCAGGGCGGGCCGTGCGCGAGGACCGTGCTCGACGCGGCGCTGTTGCACGAGGTCATGGCCGGCCACGACCCCCGGGACAGCACGAGCATCGACGCGCCGGTGCCACCGGTGGTCGAGGCGGCCCGGCAGGCCGACGTGCGGGGGATGCGGATCGGCGTCGTCAAGGAGCTGTCCGGCGACGGCTACGAGGTCGGGGTGCAGGAGCGCTTCGATGAGGCTGTCGAGCTGCTGACCACCCTCGGGGCGACCGTCACCGAGGTGACCTGCCCGCACTTCGCCTACGCCCTGCCGGCCTATTACCTGATCGCGCCGAGCGAGGCGAGCTCCAACCTGGCCCGCTTCGACGCCGTCCGCTACGGCCTTCGGGTCGGTGACGACGGGGTCAACAGCCTCGAGGAGGTCATGGCGCTGACCCGCGCCCAGGGCTTTGGGCAGGAGGTCAAGCGGCGGATCATCCTGGGGACCTACGCGCTGTCCAGCGGCTATTACGACGCCTACTACGGCCAGGCGCAGAAGGTCCGCACCCTGATCACCCGCGACTTCCAGGCGGCCTTCGCCGTCGTCGACGTGCTCGTCAGTCCGGCTGCGCCGACCGTCGCGTTCCCGCTGGGCGCCAAGCTGGACGACCCGCTCGCGATGTACCGCCAGGACCTCGCAACCATCCCCTCGAACCTCTACGGCGGCCCGGCAATGTCGGTGCCGTGCGGGCTGTCCGAGGGCCTGCCCGTCGGGCTGCAGGTCATGGCCCCGACGATGCAGGACGACCGGCTCTACCGCGTCGGTGCGGCCCTCGAAGCGGCGTACGTCGACCGCTGGGGCGGCCCGTTGATGTCCCTCGCTCCCACCCTTCCGACCCTGGAGTCCTGATGCTCAGCACCAAGAACGAGTCCGTCGAGCGCGTGGTCCACGCCAGCCCCGAGGTGATCTTCGCTGTCCTGGCCGACCCCAGCCGGCACCAGGAGATCGACGGCTCCGGCAGTCTGCGCGGCGGTCCCGCGTCGACGACGCTGGCGCTGGGCGATGAGTTCGGGATGGACATGCAGATAGGCGCGAAGTATTCGATGACGAACACCGTCGTCGAGTTCGAGCCTGGCCGCCGCATCGCCTGGCAGGCCCGGTCCTCCTTCGACGCCGTGAAGAAGCTCATCGGCGGCCGGATCTGGCGCTACGAGCTGACCCCCGTCGAGGGCGGGACCCTGGTCCGGGAGACCTGGGACATCAGCCAGGAGGCCATCCCGCTGCTGGTCTCGCCGCTGCGCTCGATGACCCGCCGCAACATGACCAAGACCCTCGAGCGACTGGAGAAGGTCGTCGCATGACCGCACCCGCCGGGCAGGCTGCCTACGACGTTGCGCTGCTGGAGTTCGAGCCGGTCATCGGGCTGGAGACCCACGTCGAGCTCGGCACGGCCAGCAAGATGTTCTGCGGCTGCGACACGACGTTCGGCGCCGAGCCCAACACCCACACCTGCCCGGTCTGCCTCGGGCTGCCTGGCGCCCTGCCGGTCGTCAACGAGACCGCCATCGAGTCGACCATCCGGATCGGCCTGGCGCTGCACTGCGACATCGCGACCTGGTGCCGCTTCGCCCGCAAGAACTACTTCTACCCCGACATGCCGAAGAACTTCCAGACCAGCCAGTACGACGAGCCGCTGTGCACGGACGGTTACCTGGACGTGCTCATCGACGGCGACACGGTGCGCATCCCGATCGAGCGGGTGCACCTGGAGGAGGACACCGGCAAGTCGTTGCACGTCGGTGGGTCGACGGGCCGCATCCACGGCGCGACGCACTCGCTGGTCGACTACAACCGGGCCGGCATCCCGCTGGTCGAGATCGTCACCATGCCCGTCGTCGGCACCGGCCACCGGCCCGCCGAGGTCGCCAAGGCCTACGTCACGGAGCTACGTGACGTCCTGCGCGGGCTCGGGGTCAGCGACGTGCGGATGGAGCAGGGCTCGATGCGCTGCGACGTCAACGTCTCGCTCAACCGTCCCGGTGCCGAGTGGGGCACCCGGTCAGAGACCAAGAACGTCAACTCGCTGCGCAGCGTCGAGCGGGCCGTCCGCTCGGAGGTCGAGCGGCAGGCCGTCCGGCTGCGCGCTGGTGAGCGGATCGTCCAGGAGACCAGGCACTTCCACGAGAGCACCGGACAGTCGACCTCGGGTCGCTCCAAGGAGGAGGCGACCGACTACCGCTACTTCCCCGAGCCGGACCTCGTCCCCATCGCCCCCGACCCGCAGTGGGTCGCGACGCTGAGGGCTGCCCTTCCCGAGGCCCCGTCCGTGCGCCGCCTCGCGCTCGTGCAGGAGCTGGGCCTGTCCGAGAACGACAGCGCCGCGATGGCCAACGCCGGTGTGCTCGACGTCGTGCTCGCCACGGTGGCGGCTGGCGCGCCCGCGGCCGAGGCCCGCAACTGGTGGCTCGGGCACCTTGCGCAAACCGCCAACAACCGGGGCCTAGACGCCGCTGACCTGTCGATCAGCCCTGATCAGGTGGCCCGAGTCGTGGCGCTCGTCGCCGAGGGGACGCTGTCGGCGGGCCTGGCCCGGCAGGTCGTGGACGGGGTGCTCGCCGGTGAGGGCGGCCCCGACGAGGTCGTCGCCTCGCGCGGGCTGGCCGTGGTCTCCGACGAGGGCGCCCTGTCGGTGGCCGTCGCCGACGCGATCGCCGCCGACCCGTCGGCTGCCGACAAGGTCCGTGACGGCAAGGTCGCCGCCGTCGGCGCCCTGGTGGGGCGGGTCATGAAGGCCACCGGCGGTCAGGCCGACGCCTCCGTCGTACGCCGATTGCTGCTGGCCGAGCTGGGTCAGGCCTGAGCGGAGGTCGTCGCGTCGGGCGATCAGCTCGCCCGCTCGCGGTGTGCGGCGCGCAGTCTCGGTCCCGCGACCCGTGCCCCCACTTTGATCATGGCCAGGCACGCCCCCACCGGCCACCAAGATCAAAGTGGGCCCCTCGCGGGTTGCCACGTGGCCTGTTACCTCCATGATGATCTTGGCGAGCTCAGCGATCAAGATCAAGTGTGACGGCAGGGAGCGGGTGGGTGGCGCCAGGGCCACACGATGATCACGACGTACGGCGGGGGCGCGCCAGCAGCGGCGGCGAGGTCGCCCCAGGAGCGGCGGCGGGCGAGCTCGGATCAGGCCCGAGCGGCGCGCAGTCGACGGCGGGCGAGCAGGACGGCGTTGAGCTCGGCGCCGAGCAGCAGGCCCAGGCACAGCAGGTAGAACCAGGTCATCAGGATCAGGCCGCCACCGAGCGCCCCGAGCACGGGGGAGCGGGGCACGACCAGCCTGAGGTAGGTGCTGAAGCCGAGCGAGGCGGCCAGCCACAGCAGCGCGGTGAGGACCCCCCCGGGCAGCCCCGCCCGCCAGCGGGCCGGCCGGTCAGGGCACTGGTGGAACAGCGTGGTGGCCCAGGCGATGAGCGCCAGGAAGGCCACCGGGAAGCGGACCCAGGACCAGACGAAGGAGTACTCCTGCGACAGCCCGACCGCCGTCACGACGTCGGCGGCCTTGCCGAACAGCGGCCCGAGGACGATCGCCGTGATGACGACCGCACCGGTCAGGATGCTGCCCGCGCCGATGATCAGCCCCACCAGGCGGCGCTTCCACCAGCCCCGACGGTCCTGCACGTCATAGGCGAGCGTGACCGTGTTGACGATGCCAGCGAAGGCCGTCGCGGTGGACGCCAGAGCCAGGACCAGCGCGATCGTCAGGGCGTTGCCGTCGGTGTGGAACAGCTTCTTGGCGGTGTCGATGGCGGGCTGCGCCGAGGAGGTGAGGATGCGGTCCAGGAAGTCGAACACGGCGGTGCGAACCCGGTCAGCGTTGTGGCGGCCGATGACGTTCTGCAGCTGGCCCAGGACGGCGGCGAAGACCAGCAACGTGGGGAAGACCGTCAGCACCGCCATGAAGGCGTTCTCACCGGACAGTCCGAGCACCCGGTCGCGGTCGCTCTTGCGCCAGACATCGGCGACCAGCCGGCAGGAGCGGCGTACGACCCCTCGCGGCAGGGGGCGGGCCGCGTCGGCCGCAGTCCGCGTCGCGCGCCTGGAGGGGCTGCGGCCGTCGGCCTGCACGAGGTCCGGCCGGAGCTCGGAGGTGCTCACGAGCCGGCCAGCTGGCCGAGGTGGGAGGTGTCCGCGGGGGCGTGCCCCACGCGGGCCGTCGGACCTGGCATGGCCTCAGGCTATTCGTCGGACCCGATCCGGCCTGTGAACCGCACCGTGTCAGCTGTCGGACGCGGCAGCCGGGGCCGTGGCGAGGTCGGTACGGGCGATCAGCTGACCCAGGGCCTCGTGCAGGACCGCGGGCTGCTCGAGGGGCAGGAAGTGGCTGCCCGGCAGGACGGCGACTTGGGCGTCCGGCAGGCGGCCGGCGGTCGCCACGATGTCCTCCGCCGCGGTGAGGACATCGGCCCGGCCCCCGACGAGGGAGACCGGGCAGGTGACGCCGCCGAGCGCCATCGGTGCGTGCTCGGAGGCCGCGACGGCAAGCTCGCCGTACCACCGCCAGTCGTGTCGCAGGAACCGCTCGAGCATGGGTACGACGACGTCGGCCGACGCGGCCGGACGCATCACGCCGGAGTGGGCCACCAGCCAGGCGGTCAACGGGGTGACCGGTACGCGGGGGGAAAGCCAGCTCAGCACCGGCCCGGCCCGTCGTCCGGTCCGGGCGGCCGTGACGGCGAGCGGCCGGCGCAGCCGCCGGGGCACCCGGAAGGGGCCACCCATCGTTGCGAAAGTGCCCCCCGGGACCCCAGCCACCGCGAGGATCCCGGCCACCCGCTCCGGGTGGAGCCGGGCCGCCTCGAACGCCATGTTGACGCCGATCGACCAGCTGACCAGCACCGCCCTCTCGACGCCCTCGGCGTCCATGAGCGCGACCAGGTCCGCGACGTGGTCCTCGACCCGGATGCGGGTCGGGTCTGCCGGGCGGGCCGACCCGAACGTCCCGCGGTGGTACCAGGTGCTGACGCGGTAGCCGCAGTCAGCGGGGAGCAGCGTCGGCCAAGCCTCAGGCACGGTCCCGAGGCCGTTGGCGATGACCACCGCCGGGCCCTGTCCGTCGTTGCGCCAAGCCTTCACGACCGTGCCGTCCCCGCTGGTCACGTCGAACTCGGTCCCCATCGGGTCGAGCGTATGCGCGTCCCGCCGTACGATCGCGCACGTGACCCACGAGACGACGAGCAGCACCAGCCAGCCGCGCAGCACCGACGTCACCGCGGGCGACCGCCGGGCCCCCGCCCGGGCGATGCTCAGGGCCGTCGGCATGCAGGACGAGGACATGACCAAGCCGCAGATCGGCGTGGCCTCGAGCTGGAACGAGATCACCCCCTGCAACCTGTCGCTGCAGCGGCTCGCCCAGGCTGCCAAGGTCGGGGTCCGCGAGGCCGGTGGTTTCCCGATGGAGTTCGGGACGATCTCGGTCTCGGACGGGATCTCGATGGGGCACGAGGGGATGCGCGCCTCGCTGGTCTCCCGGGAGGTCATCGCAGACTCCGTCGAGACCGTCGTGTGGGCCGAGCGGCTCGATGGCACCGTCACCCTTGCGGGCTGCGACAAGTCGCTGCCCGGGATGCTGATGGCGGCGGCGCGCCTCGACCTCGCCAGCGTGTTCGTCTACGCCGGCTCGACGCTGCCGGGCAAGCTCAAGGGCCTGGACGGCGCGGAGCGCGACCTGACGATCATCGACGTCTTCGAGGCTGTTGGCGCCTGCGCCCGCGGGCTGATCACCCGTGACGAGCTGACCTCAATCGAGAAGGGCGCCTGCCCGGGCGAGGGTGCCTGTGGGGGGATGTACACCGCCAACACCATGGCGGCCGCGGCTGAGGCGCTCGGGATGGCGCTGCCCGGCTCAGCGGCGCCGCCCGCGGTCGACCGCCGTCGTGACGTCATCGCGCAGCGCTCCGGTGAGGCCGTGGTCCGCCTCGTCAAGAACGGTCTGACGGCGCGCAAGATCCTCACGAAGCAGGCCTTCGAGAACGCCATCACCGTCGTCATGGCCCTCGGCGGGTCGACCAACGCGGTGCTGCACCTGCTGGCCATCGCGCACGAGGCGCGCGTGCCGCTGGACTACGACGATTTCAACCGGATCAGCGACCGCGTGCCGCTCATCGCTGACGTCAAGCCCTTCGGTAAGTACGTCATGACCGACATCGACCGCATCGGTGGCGTCCCGGTCGTCATGAAGGCCCTGCTCGATGCCGGCCTGCTCCACGGCGACGCCCTCACCTGCACCGGAAAGACGCTCGCCGAGAACCTCGCCGATCTCGATCCGGCTCCGGTCGACGGCGAGGTCATCCGCGAGCTGTCCCGCCCGATGCACGGGACCGGTGGCATCTCGATCCTGCGCGGGTCCTTAGCACCTGACGGGTGCGTGGTCAAGACCGCCGGCTTCGACAGCGAAATATTCACGGGCCCGGCCCGGGTCTTCGACGGCGAGCAGGGCTGCATGGACGCCATCGAGGACGGCACGCTCCAGAAGGGCTGCGTCGTCGTCATCCGCTACGAGGGCCCCCGGGGCGGTCCGGGCATGCGCGAGATGCTCATGGTGACCGGCGCGATCAAGGGCGCCGGCCTCGGCAAGGACGTCCTGCTGCTCACCGACGGCCGCTTCTCCGGCGGTACGACGGGGTTGTGCGTGGGCCACATCGCTCCCGAGGCGACCGACGGCGGACCCATCGCCCTCGTCCAGGACGGTGACCTGATCCGGCTCGACGTCACGGCCCGGACCCTGGACCTGCTCGTCGACCAGGAGGTCCTGGATCAGCGCCGGGCGGACTGGAAGCCGCTGGAGCCCCGCTACACGACGGGCGTGCTCGGCAAGTACGCCAAGCTCGTCGGTTCGGCGGCCCAGGGAGCCATCACCGGCTGACGTCCCACCATGTGGGACACCTGTCCCATCCTTTTGACATCACGGGACGGGGCGGGCACTCTTTTGACATGCTCGCCCCCCTCGTAGTTCCCCAGCGCGACTGCTGACGCCAGCAGCCGCGCTCACCCCTCCGTGCTCCTGCACGAGGGGTTCTTTTTTGCCCGCACGTCCGTCCAGCCCGTCCAGCCAGGAGATGCCAGATGTCCGAGAGCCTCACCGGAGCCCAGTCGCTCGTGCGCAGCCTGGAGAGCGTCGGTGCCGAGGTCGTCTTCGGGATCCCCGGCGGTGCGATCCTGCCGGCGTACGACCCGATCTTCGACAGCACCAAGCTCCGCCACATCCTGGTCCGGCACGAGCAGGGCGCCGGACACGCCGCCGAGGGCTACGCGCAGGCCACGGGCAAGGTCGGGGTCTGCATGGCGACGAGCGGTCCCGGCGCGACCAACCTGGTGACCCCGATTGCCGACGCCTACATGGACTCCGTCCCGATCGTCGCCATCACCGGGCAGGTGCCCAGCGCCAACATCGGCACCGACGCCTTCCAGGAGGCCGACATCTGCGGCATCACGATGCCGATCACCAAGCACAACTTCCTGGTGCAGCACGCCGACGACATCCCCCGCACCATCGCCGAGGCCTTCCACCTCGCCTCGACCGGGCGCCCGGGCCCGGTGCTCGTCGACATCCCCAAGGACATCCTGCAGGCCACCGGCAGCTTCGCCTGGCCGCCGGTGCTGGAGCTGCCCGGCTACCGCCCCACCACGCGACCGCACGCCAAGCAGGTTCGTGAGGCCGCCCGCCTCGTAGCCGAGGCCGAGCGCCCGGTCCTGTACGTCGGGGGAGGCGTGCTCAAGGCCCGGGCTGCCGCCGAGCTGCGCATCCTCGCCGAGCTCACCGGCATCCCCGTGGTCACCACCCTGATGGCAAGGGGGGCCTTCCCGGACAGCCACGCCCAGCACCTGGGCATGCCCGGCATGCACGGGTCGGTCGCGGCCGTAACCGCCCTGCAGAAGGCCGACCTGCTCATCTGCCTCGGTGCCCGCTTCGACGACCGGGTCACCGGCAAGCTGGACAGCTTCGCGCCAGGTGCGAAGGTCGTCCACGCCGACATCGACCCGGCCGAGATCAGCAAGAACCGGGTCGCCGACGTGCCGATCGTCGGTGACTGCCGCGAGACCATCGCCGACCTCGTGGTGGCCGTCCAGGAGCGCTACGCCGCCGGCACCCGCAGCGACCTCACCGGGTGGTGGAAGCAGCTCGACGGGTGGCGCGAGACGTACCCGCTGGGCTACGACTGGCCCGCGGACGGCGCCCTCGCCCCGCAGTACGTCATCGAGCGGATCGGTGCGATCGCGGGCCCCGAGGCGATCTACGCCAGCGGGGTCGGCCAGCACCAGATGTGGGCCAGCCAGTTCATCAGCTACGAGAACCCTTACACCTGGCTCAACTCCGGGGGCGCCGGGACCATGGGCTACGCGGTCCCCGCTGCTATGGGAGCCAAGGTCGGCCGGCCCGAGGCGACCGTGTGGGCGATCGACGGCGACGGCTGCTTCCAGATGACCAACCAGGAGCTTGTCACCTGCGCGATCGAGGGCATCCCGATCAAGGTCGCGGTCATCAACAACGGCAACCTCGGCATGGTGCGGCAGTGGCAGTCGCTGTTCTACGACGGCCGCTACAGCAACACCGGGCTCAACACCGGTGCCGGCTCGCGACGGATCCCCGACTTCGTCAAGCTCGCCGACGCGATGGGCTGCGCGGGCCTGCGCTGCGAGACCAAGGACGACGTCGACGCGACCATCGAGAAGGCCATGGGCATCAACGACATGCCGGTCGTCATCGACTTCGTCGTCGGCGAGGACGCCATGGTCTGGCCGATGGTGCCCGCCGGTACGAGCAACGACGAGATCCTCGCCGCCCGCGACACCCGACCGATCTGGACCGAGGCTGACGTCTGATGACCATGACCCGCCACACCCTGTCGGTGCTCGTCGAGGACAAGCCCGGTGTCCTGGCCCGTGTGGCCTCGCTGTTCAGTCGCCGCGGTTTCAACATCGAGTCCCTCGCGGTCGGCCCGACCGAGCACCCCACGACCAGCCGCATGACGATCGTCGTCAGCGTGGAGGACCTTCCTCTCGAGCAGGTCACCAAGCAGCTCAACAAGCTGGTCAACGTGCTGAAGATCGTCGAGCTCGACCCGGACGCCTCGGTGCAGCGGGAGCTGCTGCTCGTCAAGGTCAAGGCCGACTCGGCGACGCGCTCGCACGTCCTCGAGACGGTCCAGCTCTTCCGCGCCAAGGTCGTGGACGTGGCGGTCGACGCCGTCACCGTCGAGGCGACCGGCACCTCCGCGAAGCTCGCGGCGCTCATCAAGGTGCTGGAGCCCTTCGGCATCCGCGAGATCGTGCAGTCGGGCATGGTCGCGGTCGCGCGCGGCTCCCGCTCCATGACCGGCGCCGAGAACCGCCTGCGCTCGGCGTCCTAGCCTTCCCCCAGAGCCGTCCCCCCACCCCCCGAGAGGTACCGCCACCCATGGCCGAGATCTTCTACGACGACGACGCCGACCTGTCGATCATCCAGGGCCGCAAGGTCGCCGTCCTCGGCTACGGCAGCCAGGGGCACGCCCACGCGCTGTCGTTGCGCGACTCCGGCGTCGACGTCCGCATCGGGCTGCCCGAGGGCAGCAAGAGCCGGGCCAAGGCCGAGGCCGACGGCCTGCGCGTCCCCACGCCCGCGGAGGCCAGCGCAGAGGCTGACGTCATCATGATCCTCGCTCCCGACACGGTGCAGCGGAAGCTCTACGAGGCCGATGTGGCCCCGCACCTCACCGACGGCAAGGCGCTGCTGTTCGGCCACGGCCTGAACATCCGCTTCGGCCTGATCACCCCGCCCGCCGGTGTCGACGTCGCGATGATCGCCCCCAAGGGCCCGGGGCACCTCGTGCGCCGACAGTTCCAGGACGGCCGCGGCGTACCGTGCCTGATCGCCGTCGAGCAGGACGCCACGGGCGGCGCGCAGGCGCTCGCGCTCTCGTGGGCCAAGGGCATCGGCGGGACCCGGGCGGGGGTCATCAAGACCACCTTCACCGAGGAGACCGAGACCGACCTGTTCGGCGAGCAGGCGGTCCTGTGCGGTGGCGCGTCGGCCCTGGTGCAGACCGGTTTCGAGGTGCTCATCGAGGCGGGCTACCAGCCGGAGATCGCCTACTTCGAATGCCTGCACGAACTCAAGCTCATCGTCGACCTGATGTACGAGGGTGGCATCTCCAAGATGCGCTGGTCCATCTCCGACACGGCCGAGTTCGGCGACTACAAGACCGGGCCGCGGATCATCAACGCGGAGACCAAGGCCGAGATGAAGCGGGTGCTGGCCGAGATCCAGGATGGCACCTTCACCCGCCACCTGATCGCCGACGACGAGGCCGGCGGCCCGGAGATGGCCCAGCACCGCAAGGAGGGCGCCGAGCACCCGATCGAGGTCGTCGGCGCCACGCTGCGGCCGATGATGGCCTGGATCGCCCCCGAGTAACCCGCGGTACGCCGGGGCAGCGGCGCGCGAAACTCGCGGCCGGCTCCGACCCGGTCGCGGCCCAGATGCTCCAGGGGACGAGTTCGCAACGGCTGGTCGGCCTGGGCTACATGGCCAAGGCAGCGGCCGCCACGGGCCAGCTCGTCGTCAGCGAGCAGGAGTGCCGCGACCTCATTTGGGCGCACTCGGACGGGGTGCTCTGGCACCGACTCGTCCTCGAGCGCGGCTGGTCCGACGAGCAGTTCGCCGACTACCTGGCGCGTGCCTGGATTGCGGCCCTGGTCGAGCCCGCCCGCAGCAGGACGGCCCGCATGCCAGCCGCGCCCTGAACCGCCCAGGTGGCGCTGTCACGACCGGACGCCTGCGCCGCGGTGGTTCCGGACCGACAGCGCAGACGGATGTACGTCGGCCCGTGGGCAGTCATGCAATCGGCCCCACCTGACGCGGAAT
>JAYTHS010000428.1:0-3707 GCA_043732345.1 Frankiales bacterium
CCCGTCCTACCCTCCACCGCCCGGGCCCTGCTCCAGCGGGCCGCGTGCCCCAGCACCGGTGGAGGCCTCACCCGCATCAGCCTCAACCAACACGGCCGAGTCATCAGCCTCGACACCCCCCGAGCCCACCCGACCAGCAGCACCAGCAGCACCAGCAGCACCCAGGCCCCCGAGCACCTGGACCTGCCACAGCT
Source organism: Frankiales bacterium (assembly GCA_043732345.1). Lineage (GTDB taxonomy): Bacteria > Actinomycetota > Actinomycetes > Mycobacteriales > SCTD01 > RYN-111. The sequence continues at coordinate 195 of JAYTHS010000428.1, forward strand.
GCTCGCAGCCTTCACGGTCCCCCGCAGCCGCAGGACCTGGGCACTGGCGGCTACCGGATCCCCGAGCGGCTCCGGCGGCCCGCCCAGGCCCGCCCAGGCCCGCGACATGACCTACACGTTCCCGCTGTGCAGCAACCCCGCCACCCACACCGACACCGACCACCGCATCCCCTGGCCCCGCGTGAGCACCAGCGAGACAAACCTGCAGTGCCTGTGCCGACACCACCACCGCGCCAAACAAGCCGGCTTCGCCCCCACCAGCGACCCGACGGCGCCACCGTCTGGACCACCCGCGGTGGCTAGCAAGTCACCCGACCACCCACCACCCACTGACCACCCCCGACCCCCTCACCCGCACGACCTGCGAGCCGAGAGACACCGTCCCTCGGCCCACAGGCATGCGCATGGCGGGACGAGTGCAACCACGCCGGCACTACCGCCAGACAGGCAAGCAGACAGGCCGAGCCAGTGAGCCGGCGATCGTGCGAACAGGCAAACCGCTTTGCAGATGGGCAATCGTGCGGAAGCGACGCGGGCAGGCAGGCGGCAGACACCCGGGCGAGCGGGCGGGCGCGCCGACGGCAGACGCGCAGACGCGCAGGCGGGCAGGCCGGTCAGGCCGGTCAGGCAGACGGGGCGACCGGGGGGCCTGCAGACGCAGCTCTCGTGACAACAGCAACCACGCCCGACAGGTCAACGCAGCGAAGCTCAGGACGACGGGACGTCTTGCAGGTCAGGGCTTCTTGGTTTCCCCGGGTCTGCCCGCGGGTGTCGCACCGGGCGGGGGCGTGACGACCGGCGCCTCCGTCGGTTCAACAGTCGGCGTGGGGATGGGCGTCGGAGACGGGGGAGGGCTCGTCGGTGGCGGTGTCGTGGGAGGCGGCGTGGTCACGACAGGCGTGGGTGACGGCGGCGGGGTGGTCACGACCGGAGTGGGGCTGGCAGGGGCAGCCGTGAGCAGGGCGGAGTCCGTCTCGACCGCAGCCAGCGCCGCGAGGATCTGAGCAGCCTTCGCTGCCGAGATCTGCTGGGCGTCACGCTCGTGACGCACCGTGGCGCGCAGGTCAGTGATGGCCGACTGCAGGACTGGCAGGTTCTGGGCGTTGGCGGCATCGACGACAGCGGCCAGCCCGTCCTGCAGCTGGCCGGCAGGCGTCAGGCCCGAGCCTGCGCAGCCGGACAGCCCCACCACGAGCCCGGCCACGAGCAGCGCACGACCGACGCGCACGCGGCCGGTCACGGCTGCACCGTCTGCACGAGGCGCTGCATCTCGTCGCGCAACGGCTGGGGGACCGTGGGCGCGACCGTGTGCACCGGGCGCGGCGTCGCGGTGCTCCCGCCCTGGGCGGCCACGACCCCGGCGGCGCCGCCCGCGATCACCAGCAGCAGCACTCCGATGACCACGGCCTGGGTGCGCGACCGGCGAGGTCGCGGGTCGGTGTGGCGTACCGGGGGTTCGGGCTGCGAGAAAGCCGTCGGGACAACAGTGGTCGGGGCGACAGCGGGCAAGGACGCGTTCATCGCCCGGGTCGGCGGGTCCACGACAGGCTGGACCGCAACAGGCAGGACCGTCGTGAGCTCGCCCCGGGCCAACCCGCGCAGTGCCAGGCCTGCCTCGTGCGCAGTCGGGCGGTCCGCCGGCTCGCGAGCCGTCATCCGGGTCAGAAGCGCCACCCACCCTGCACCGAGCGACGTGGGGACCACCGGGGGGCGGGCCAACCGGGCGACCGCCGTCTCGACGGTGCCACCGTCGTACTCGCGGTGACCCGTCAGGGCCTCGATCAGCAGCAGCCCGAGCGACCACACGTCCGCGGATGGGCCGACGAGCTGGCCGGCCACCTGCTCCGGCGCGAGGTACGACGCCGTCCCCACCAGCAGCCCCGTCGAGGTGACCTTCGCCGAGTCCACGAGCCGGGCGATGCCGAAGTCGGTCAGCCGCACAGCACCGTCCCGCCCCACCAGCACGTTGGCCGGCTTCACGTCCCGGTGCACCAACCCACGGGCGTGCACGTGGGCCAGCCCCTCGGCCACGACGGCCCCGATGACCGCGACCCGCTCGGACGCCAGCGGACGGCGGCGGATCGCATCAGCCAGCGTCTCCCCGTCGACGAGCTCCATGACCACCCACGGCCGCCCCTGGTCGTCGGTCCCCGCGTCGTAGACCTGCACCAGCGAGGGGTGCGAGAGCTGAGCGAGGGTGCGGGCCTCGTCCGCCGCCCGGGCAGACGAGGCGTCGTGCGCCACGGTGACCAGCTTGAGGGCCACCACCCGGTCCAGCAGCGTGTCGGTGGCCCGCCACACCTCCGCCGTACCACCCCTGCCGATGAGCGCGCCAAGCCGGTAGCGGCCGGACACGAGCACGCTCACGGCCTGGGTGGGCTCCTCGGGCGCGCTCACCGTGCGGCGACCAGCTCGGCGATCTGGACGGCGTTCAGGGCAGCGCCCTTGCGCAGGTTGTCGTTGCTGACGAACAGCGCCAGCCCGCGGTCGCCGTCCTGCCGGACCCGTCCGACGTACGACGGGTCGCGGCCGGCGGCGAGCAGCGGGGTGGGGACGTCGACGACCTCCACGCCCGGCGCTGCCGCGAGCAGCTCGAGCGCCCGCGCGACCGACAGCGGCGACGCGAACTCGACGTTGAGGGCCAGCGAGTGACCCGTGAAGACGGGGACCCGTACGCACGTGCCCGACACGCGAAGGCCTGGCAACCCGAGGATCTTGCGTGACTCGTTGCGGAGCTTCTGCTCCTCGTCGGTCTCGAAGCTGCCGTCGTCGACGACGGACCCGGCCATGGGCACGACGTTGAAGGCGATGGGCTGGACGTACTTCTGCGGCTCCGGGAAGGACACCGCCGCTCCGTCGTGGACCAGCGCGGTGGCTTTGTCGACGACCGCCCGGGCCTGCCCGTCGAGCTCCTCGACCCCGGCAAGCCCCGAGCCGGAGACAGCCTGGTAGGTCGCCGCGACCAGGCGCACGAGCCCGGCCTCGTCGTGCAGCGGCTTGAGCACCGGCATCGCCGCCATCGTGGTGCAGTTCGGGTTGGCGATGATCGCGCCCGTCACCGATCCGTCCGGACCGGCCAGCACCGCGAGCGCCGCCTCCGGGTTCACCTCGGCCACCACCAGGGGCACCGAAGGATCCATCCGCCAGGCCGAGGAGTTGTCGATGACCACGACGCCGGCGGCGGCGAACTTCGGCGCCAGAGCCTTCGAGGTGGCTCCGCCGGCCGAGAACAGCGCGATGTCCAGGCCGCCGGGGTCCGCGGTCGAGGCATCTTCCACCACCACGTCGACCCCCTTCCACGGGAGCGTGGTGCCGGCCGAACGCGCCGAGGCGAGGAAACGGATCGAGGCCACCGGGAAGTCCCGTTCCTCCAGGATCCGGCGCATCACGCCGCCGACCTGACCGGTGGCACCGACCACGGCGACGTCCAGACCGCGCGGCCCACCCGGAGCACTCATCGTCCTGTCCCCCCGTACACGATCGCCGGGTCGTCCCCGCCGAGTTCGAACGCGT
>JAYTHS010000429.1:0-3706 GCA_043732345.1 Frankiales bacterium
CTCCACGCGCAGGCCCTGTCGGCGGCCCTGGACCGTGCGGTCGCCCGTGACGGCGGTCTGCGGGTAGCGCTGGCCCGGCTGCAGCAGGCCCGCGATGACGCCCAGTGGCAGCTCGACAGCCGGGCCCGGCAGGTCTACATGGCCCAGCAGGTGGACCCCCTGGGTGCGTGGGCGGTCGATGCCTCGCAGCCGGACCTGCGAGAACTCGCCCGCCGCGGTCAGCAGGCCGGGCTGACCGTCGACCGCTCGCTCGTGCAGGCCGTCACGACCCGCGCGCAGCAGCTCGGTGGGGTGCAGCAGCAAGCCGAGGCGTTCCGGGCCCGCCTGCTGGTGCAGGCCCGCGCCGTGCTCGCCGACCAGGACCGCGCCCGCCTCCTGCTCGCCCAGGCCCAGCAGCTGGTCGACGCGCAACTGGCCGGCACCCAGGTCGCGGCGGAGCGGGCCGCCGCGCAGGCCCTCGCCTCCCGGCTCGACGCGCAACAGGCCAGCCTGGACCAGATCAGCGCCGAGGTGACCCTCGCCCTCACCCCCGGCCAGACCCGCCGGACGCAGCAGGCCGCGAGGGACCAGGCTCCCGTCGTCGCGCTGCTGGAGTCCAGCGGCAGCGGGCTGCCGGCGGGCTGGACCCGCAGCGGCCAGGTCTTCGGCGGCACCGCCTCCTGGTACGGCCCTGGCTTCGTCGGCCGCCCGACGGCCAGCGGGGCGCCGTACGACCCGGAGCGGCTGACCTGCGCCAACAAGGAGCTGCCGCTGGGCACCGTCCTGCACGTGTCGGCGAACGGCCGGGCCGTCAACTGCCTGGTCAACGACCGCGGGCCGTACGTCGGCGACCGCGTGCTGGACCTGTCCCGAGCGGGCTCCCGCGCCCTCGGGTACGACGGGCTGGCGCAGGTCGTCGTCGAGGTGCTCGTCCCGACCACAGCCTGAACTACAGCGTGAGCCCGAGCTGCCAGGCCCGCTCGGCCAGGGAGTCGTAGCGCGCCTTGGCGTGCCGGGCATCGGCCAGCGCGTCGTGCAGCCCGCTGGTCTGCTTGGGCATCGCCGGGCGACCGAGGTGGTGCCAGAGCTGCCGGACGTCCATCGTGAAGCGGGGGAACTGCCGTGGCAGCACCGGCATCTCCCCCCACAGCTGGCACAGCGCGACGTGGTCGTAGCCGCCCATCCAGGCCCACCACGTGGGCTCCTTGCCGAAGAACTCCACGAGCTCGGCGGCGATGACCGACCGGGGCTTCCAGGTCGAGGCGGGCGGCAACTGCGGCAGCACCTGGTCACGGACCCACGGGTGCACCGCCAGCGGGTCGAATTCGCTGGACACCGCGTAGTACTCCGAGCCGTCCTCCCCCACCGCGGCCACCGAGACCAGGGTGACCTCCGGAGCGGTCCGGCCGAACTCGGCGTCGAGGAAAAAGCGCATGTCCCCAGCATCACCCCCACTAGGTTCGACCGCATGACCTACTCCCTTGTCGCCCGCTCCGCCGACGGCACGCAGTGGGGCGTCGCCGTGGCGAGCAAGTTCCTCGCCGTCGGGGCAGCGGTGCCCGGGGCGCAGTGGGGCCTGGGGGCCATCGCGACCCAGGCCTTCGCGAACCTCGCCTACCGGCCGGCCGGCTTTGCGCTGCTCGAGCAGGGCCGCTCGGCGCAGCAGGCCCTGGACGAGCTGGTCGCCGGCGACGCGCTGTGCGACCAGCGGCAGGCCGGCATCGTCGACCGGGACGGCGGCGCCGCCACCTGGACCGGCCCGGACTGCAACGGCTGGGCCGGCGGGCGGACCGGAAAGGGCTGGGCCGCGCAGGGCAACATCCTGACCGGGCCGGAGGTCATCGATGCACTTGCCGACGCCTTTGTCGGCACAGCGGGCACTCTGGCCACCCGCCTGACCACTGCTCTGCTCGCTGCGGACCGGGCAGGCGGGGACAGGCGCGGCCGGCAAAGCGCCTGCGTGCTCGTGGTCAGCGAGGGTGGTGGCTACGGCGGCGGAAGCGACGTGCTCGTCGACCTGCGGGTCGATGACCATGCCGACCCGGTGCCCGAGCTCGTCCGGTTGCTGGACCTGCACACGCTCTACTTCGGCAAGCCCGAGAGCGTCCTGCCGCTGTCGGGTGAGCTGACCGCCGAGGTCGCCGAGCTGCTGGCGCGCCTCGGGCACGCCACGCTGGAGGACTGGGCCGGCGTGGAGAACTACGAGGAGCGCATGGTGCCCGGCGGCATCGACCCCGTCCTCCTCAGCAAGCTCCGCGAGGCGGGAGCAGGGGCGTGACGGCGTGAGCGTCCTGGCGGTTGACGCCGGCACGACCGGCGTCACGGCGCTGGTCGTCGGTCAGGACGGCCGGGTGCTGTCGCGCAGCTACCAGGAGTTCGCCCAGCACTTCCCCCGGCCCGGTTGGGTGGAGCACGAGCCCGAGGAGATCTGGGTCGCGCTGCTCTCGGCCTGCCGTACAGCACTTCTGGGCCAGCAGGTCACGGCGGTCGGGATCACCAACCAGCGCGAGACCGCTGTCCTGTGGGACCGCCGCACCCTGCAGCCACCTCGGCGCGCCATCGTCTGGCAGGACCGGCGGACCACCGAGCTGTGCGACCGGCTGCGCGAGGCAGGTCACGAGCCGCGCGTCGCCGAGCTGACCGGCCTGCGGCTGGACCCCTACTTCACGGCCACCAAGCTGGCCTGGTTGCGCGAGCACGAACCGCAGGCCTGGGCCGGGGTCACCGCCGGCCGCACCGCCATCGGGACCGTCGACTCCTACGTCGTGGCGCGGATGACCGCAGGCGCCCGGCACGTCACCGACGCCTCCAACGCCTCCCGGACGCTGCTACTGGACCTGCGGACCGGCCGCTGGTCGGACGAGCTGTGCGCGCTGTTCGACGTACCGACCTCGGCGCTGCCGGAGGTGGTGCCCTCATGGGGCGAGCTGGGCCGCACCGACCCCGATGCCTTCCTGGGGCTCGACCTGCCGATCGCGGGCCTTGCCGGTGACCAGCAGGCGGCGCTGTTCGGGCAGGGCTGCTTCGAGGCGGGGCGCAGCAAGTGCACCTACGGGACAGGCTCGTTCGTGCTCGTCACGACCGGAGCGGAGCCGGTCCTGTCGGACCGGCTGCTCACCACGATCGCCTGGACCGCCCCCGACGGGACCATCACCTACGCCCTGGAGGGCGCGGTCTTCGTCACCGGGGCGGCCGTGCAGTGGCTGCGTGACGGGCTGCAGATCATCGGCTCCGCGGTCGAGGTGGAGTCGCTCGCCCGCTCGGTGCCCGATGCCGGGGGGGTGGTCTTCGTGCCCGCCCTGACCGGGCTGGGCGCACCTCACTGGTATCCCGACGCCCGCGGGACGCTGCTGGGCCTCACCCGGGGGACGACCCGCGCGCACCTGGCCCGCGCAACCCTGGACGCGATCGCTTTTGAGGTCCGTGACGTCGTCGACGCGATCACCTCCGAGGCGGGGTGCGCGGTGCCTTCGCTACAGGTCGACGGGGGCGCAAGCGCCAACGACCTGCTCTGCCAGCTCCAGGCCGACCAGCTCGGTGTCCCCGTGCAGCGACCGCAGGTGCTGGAGACCACCGCGCTGGGCGCGGCGTTCCTCGCCGGGCTGGGTACCGGGGTGTGGGCCTCCACCGACGAGCTGGCCGACACCTGGCGGCTGGACGCCCGCTTCGACCCCGACCCCGCCGTCCGCGACGACGGCACGCACGCGAGGTGGCTGCGGGCCGTCGA
>JAYTHS010000430.1:0-1007 GCA_043732345.1 Frankiales bacterium
AGGCTCACGGCAAGACCCGGGGCACCGGCGGCACGCGGACGAGGTCAAGCCGGCCCTGCCCCATCGCGGCGACCAACGGCAGCACGTCGTCGGGTGGGACGTTAAGGACGACGGGGCACTCCTGGCTGCCGGAGCCCAGACCGCCGGTCGCCGTCGTCCGGGCGACCACGAGTCCCTCCAGCACCAGCCGGGGTGCACCCACCACCCCGGCCTTGTCGCTGGGGGTGACGTAGACGTCGACGCGATCACGCGCCCTGAGGTCCGGGGGCAGGTGCCCCGTCGTCGTCGGGACCGTCACCTCGCGCGGCACCGCCGCGTCACCCGGCCGTCCGAGCGCCCCGACGGGCAGCAGCTCCCCGGGCCCCCACCGCCCGCCGTAGCCCACCGGCGGACCGGCCCCTGCCGCCGAGTAGCAGCCGCTGCTGTCGAGCAGCCGCACCCTGGTCGGGGTCAGGTCACCCGGGACGAGGACCGCTCCGACGGGCAGCTCGCGGGTCGCGCTCCACACCTGCTGCGAGCGGTCCGCCGAGGACAGCACCCGCGCGCCGACCAGGACGCTGGCCGGCGCCAGCAGGACACCGAGGACCAGCCGCCCGTCGAGCCAGCGGGGCGAGGCGAACCGGCGCGCCGCCGGTGACGTCGGGACCTCGGTCACATCGTCCTCCCGCAGATTGTCAAGGCCACGACCGGGCGCAGGTGTTCGCGGGGTGAGCATCCTGGCGCAACGGGCACGGTCTGTGCACGCGCATGTGGACGGCGTCGCCGCCGCCCTCGGCGCGGTGGCAGACTGGTCGGGACGCATGCCAGACGGAGGACCGTGCCCGATCCACGCTTCCTGCACCTCGCCGACGTCGCCGAGGTGCTCGACATCTCCTCGTCGCAGACCTATGCGCTGGTCCGCAGCGGTGAGCTCAAGGCCATCAAGGTCGGTGGGCGTGGCCAGTGGCGGGTCGAGTCGAGCCAGCTCGAGGACTACATCGCCCGCTGCTACGCCGACACCGAGGCCT
>JAYTHS010000431.1:0-11760 GCA_043732345.1 Frankiales bacterium
GGCTTCTTCGTGATCACCTTGGGCAGCTCGCTGTCGGCGCAGGGGTTGTAGGCGATGACCCGGTCGCGGACGGCTCGCTTGAAGATCCCGTGGAGCATCACGTGGTATTTCACGACACTGCGCGGCGCTAGGCCTGACGCCATCGCCGTGGTGATCCAGGCTTGCACGGTCGACGGGAGAATCTCAGCCATCGGAATGTCGCCGAAGAAGGGCAGGAAGTGCTTGTCGAGGTAGGAGCGGTAGCCCGCGCGGGTGCTGACCTCCAACTGCCTGCTGGGCCACCATACTTTCTCGACGTAGTCGTTGAAGGTGGTCCGGCCAGAGGTTCGGTCAATCCAGACGCCGCTCTCGACCCTGGACTCAGCCCGTCGACCTTCCGCCGTTGCCTCCCGCCTCGAGGGGAAGGTCCCGGCCGAACGCTTCTTGCCACTCGGGTCCCGGTAGATCGCCTGAAACCCGACCGTGCCGTCGCTCGCCGTCCTCTTCATGGTCCAAGACATCACGCCTCCTGCGGTTCGGAGGTCGAGTCATGTAGGCACCATGTAGGCAAACCCCGCCGGACTTCGGTGGACCTTGGCGGACGTTCATGGAACCGGACATAGCCTCTGACCTGCGCGTTTGTACATCCGTACGCGTGGATGTGTGCAACTCAGGGGCAGAAGATTCGTCTCATAACCCAGAGGTCGCAGGTTCAAATCCTGCCCCCGCTACAAGGCAAAACCGCAGGTCAGGGCCATGATCACCGAAGATGTTGAACATGGCTCTTGGCGTTACGCGGGGCTCGCGTCAACAGAATGTCAACAGCTTGTGACCTCTGGGTCGTTGACCGAATCATCGGGGAGAGACCTGGCCCTTGATCTGTCCGGCAGGAGCATCCCGCGGTTCGTGCGCGAGCCAGTGAGGAAGTGTCGGCGCCAACCGGCAGACTCTGGGGCGTGGACGTCGACCGACACAGGCTGCAGGCGTACCGGTACGCCGTCGTTGAAGAGGCGTCGAGCTACGTCGCGGTCATGCGTGTCTTCACCGACGGGGTCTCCGGGCTGCTCTCCGACATGTCCGCGGCCGAGATCCAGTCCGTCCTCGAAGAGCGCGGGGCCAGCCTCGACCTTGACACCGTCGAGGCGCGACTGACCTACCTGGTGGAGCACGGCAACCTTGCCCGCAGTCCCCGTGAGGTCGAAGCGCGCAGCATCCGCGAGTACCTCACCGCACGCGCCCGCTACCAGCTCGCGCCGCGCGGTGAACTCGTGCACCGCCAGGTCGAGGAGCTCCTCGGCTCGGCAGGCCGGGCGCGCGAGGTCTCCACGGAGGTGCTGCCCGTCCTGCTCGAAGGGCTCGAGCAGCTTGCCGATCCAGACCGTGCCACGGCTGGTGCCGTGACCGCGCTGTTCGCCGTCTTCGAGAGGCTGGTCGTCAGCACTCGCGACTTCTACACACACCTCGGTGAGGTTCTCGCACGAGCCGACACCGATCGCGACTCGCTGGCCGCCTACCGCGAGGTGCTGCTCGACTACCTGCAGCGCTTCGTCGAGGAAGTACGCCGGTACGAGCCCCTCGTCCTCGAAGCCCTCGACCTCGTCGACGTCGAGGCCGTGCTCGCCCGCACCCACGACGGACCGCGCCTGACCAACGTCGACGGCACCGAGGCCCGCCGCTCGCGCGGCTTGCAGCCCGAAGATTGGGAGAGCCTGCACTCCTGGTTTCGCGGCGCCGCGGGACGTCGCAGCGACGCCGAGGAGATCCGTGCCCTCGCTACCCGAGCCATGGGCACCCTGCTGTCGGGTCTGCGCCGGGCAGTCGCCGGCGACGGCGAGCGCAGCCGCCGCGCCGACCTGCTCCGGCTTGCTGGCCTGTTCGACCAGGCGGATGACGACACGGCCCACCGCATCTGGGCCCGCGCCTTCGGGCTCTACCCCGCCCGCCACCTATCGGCGATGCCCGAGGTCGAGGACGTTCCGGCGACGACGAGCTGGTGGGACGCACCGCCTGCCGACGTGCCCCTCACGCTGCGCGAGTACGGCGACCGCACCGCCCGCGGGCGATCCGGGAAGCGGGAGGATTTCGCAGCGTCGCGGCAGCGCCGACTCCACGAGCGACAGCAGCTCGAGGATGCCCGGCAGGCCGCGCTCGACGAGCTTCGTCTGATCAGCGGCCGCCTCCTGGGTGAGGCCCGCATCAGCGACGCAGCCCGCAGTGCCTTGCTGGACCTCTATGGACAAGCCCTCTCGAGCGCTGGGGGCCCGCTCGAGCAGGGCGACGGGCAAGCACGCGTCACCGCCGGCGACCTCACCCTCGTCGTACGACGGGAAGTAGGCGCGACGACGATCGTCCGCAGTCCGTCGGGGTCGCTCGAGATGATCGACGTCGCGCTGTCGCTGGAGCACGTCATCGCGGAGCAGGCGGTGGGGGAGTGAGCCTCCAGCAGGCGGCCCGCGCGCTGCTCGCCGAGCCGCTGCTGCACGGCGAGGGCGATACCCCCGATGCGGCTCGCCGGGTGGAGGCCCTTCGCCTCGTCCGCCAGCACCGTGCGGCGCTGCAGGACTTCTTTGCCGCCGAGCTCGGCTACCGCTTGGTGGTGGAGCGGCACGCAGCCCGCCTCGTCAAGCTCGATCCCGGTCCAGAGCCGCTGCGCCCGCTGCTCCGACGTACCGGCAAGGCCTTCACGCCACGTGGCTACGCGATGTTGTGCCTGCTGCTCGCGGTTCTCGAGGACGGCCGCAAGCAGTACCTCGTTGACGAGCTGGTGCGCGAGGTTCGGGCAGCGGCCGGCGATGCGGGGCTCGATGTCGATCTCGAGGTCGCGACGGACCGGCGGGCACTGCACGCGGCGCTCATCGTCCTCGTGGAATACGGCGTGCTGCGGGAACGCGACGGGGATCTCGCCCGATGGGCGGAGGACGGCCGCGTACAGTCGCTGCTTGATGTCGACAGCGAGCGGCTGGGTCTGGTGACGCTGGGGCTACCGCCGGTCAGCACGACGCCGGTGCTGCTAGCGCCGGAGGCGCTCCCAACCGCCGTCGGCGGTGCCCGTCTCGCGACCCGGCGCAGGCTCGTCGAGTCACCGCTGCTGGATGTCAGCGAGCTCGACGAGGAGCAGCGTGACTGGTGGGTGAAGGGTCGTGCCCGCGAGCGGGACTGGTACGCCGACCGGCTGGGGCTGCGACTCGAGCTGCGGGCCGAGGGAGCGTTGGCCATCGACCCGGATGACGAGCTGAGCGACCTGCCGTTCCCGGGGCCGGGCAGCGCGCGGCATGTCGCACTGCTGGTCCTTGACCAGGTGGTCGCGAGTGCGCGGCGGCTTCCGGCGCCGCGGGTGACCGTGACGGCTGACGTCGTCGAGCGGGCATTCGTGCACGTAGAGACCACGCATCCGACCGCACTGACCACCGTGTTCCGCGCAGACCCGGCCGGACTGCGCGCCGAGTCGACGGACGTGCTGCGGGCGACTGGCCTGGTGCGCGTGCTGCCCGACGGGTCGTGGATGGTGCACGCCGCCGCGGCCCGTTTCGCCCCCAAGCCGCTGGTCGTCGCCCCCAGCCTGTTCGAGGAGTCCTCGTGGTCCGACTGAAGGCCGAGGCCGCCGCCGTCGCCGCGTCACCGCACCGGTGGCGGCTGTCCCGGGGCGGGCTGCTGAACGTGTGGCAGTACGACGACCAGGTCTTCGACTTCGCGGACGGACGTCTGCTGCTGCGCGGCACCAACGGCGCCGGGAAGTCCAAGACCCTCGAGATGCTGCTGCCTTTCGTGTTCGACGCCGACCGAGCCCGGATGGACGCGAGCGGCCGCCGCGGTGCCACCCTGTACTGGCTGATGACCGATGGCATCGAGGGCACCCTGCGGACCGGATACGTCTGGGTGGAGCTGGCCCGCGACACCGAGGACGGCGGCCGCGAGCATCTCACCCTCGGGGTCGGGATCAAGGCGTCGAAGAGCGCCCGCACCGCGTCGCTGTGGTGCTTCCTGCTGCCGGGGCGCATCGGTGCCGAGCTGCACCTTGAGGACGAGACCGGACCCCTGTCCGCGTCCGCCTGCCGCGAGGCGGTGACCACGCGCGGGGGCGAGTTCTTCGACAGCCCGCGGGCCTACAAGGCGACCGTCGGACGCAAGCTATTCGGTCTCGACGAAGCCGGCTACGACGACCTCCTGCGGCTGCTCTACTGGCTGCGGAGTCCGCAGATCGGCGAGTCGGTCGAGGTCGCTGAGCTCGGTCGCACCTTGTCCCTGGCGCTGCCCGAGCTCGATCGGGCCGTGGTCGATGCGGCGGGTGAAAACTTCAACGCCCTGGCGGAGTTCGGCGAACAGGTCGAGCGTCGCGAGCGGGCGGCGCTCGAGGTGCAGAAGGCACTGGGCGTCTACTTCCGTTACGCCGCAGGTGAAGTACGACGTCGCGCGATGGCGCTGCTCGACGCCCGCGCCGCGGCGACCAAGGCTGAGCGCGCTGCTGTCCGTGCGGTGACGGCTCTGCAGGAGGCGCAGCTGGCTGAGAAGCAGACCTCGGCGGCGGCCTCGCTGGCGGCCGCCGCGGTGGTTGCCTCGGACGAGCGCCGGCGACAGTTGGAGGGCTCGCAGGCCGCCCGTGACCTCGAAGCCCTCGAGCTGATGAAGGCCCAGTCCGAGCAGAGTGCCGGCTTCGCCCGCGAGCTTTCACGTGAGTCTGCCGCTGCGGCCGCCCGGTTGGGGGCGGCGCGTGAGGCGGTTACCGAGGGCGAGCAGGAGCTCGCTCGCAGGCTCGCGGCGCTGAAGGGCGCTGTCGACTCGGCCGAGCTGATCCGTCTCGGGCTGGCGGCGCCCGTCGAACCTTTGCTCGACGACCTGCCCGGGCACCGGCTCGCGCTCGGGGGCGTGGCACGAGCCATCGGCGGCGCCGCCGCGGTCGTCGCGGTCTGCCTGGACGCCCTGGCCGCCGTCGAGGCCGCCCTGTCCCGGCAAACGACGGCCGAGGAGCTCGCCGCTGCCGCGGCCACTGGGGCCGAGTCAGCCGAAGCACTTGCGGGTACGGCGGAGCGACAGGCGATCGACAGTGAGGCCAGCCTGGGGCAGGCGATCACCGGCTGGATCGCCGCGGCGCCTTTCGCTGCAACGGAGGCCGTGGCATCGCCAGACGTGCCAGACGCTGCTGAACTGGTCCGCTGGCGGGACGGCCGGGTGGCCCCCGTGGCTGCTGCCCTGTCCGCACATGGGGGTGGCCTCGACCGGCAGGTCGAGGAGCTCGACCGAGAGCTGGCCGGGTTAGCGGCAGAACAGGCGAGGGTCGAGGCGGAGCAGGACCCGGCCCCGCCGTTGCCGGCGCTGGCGCGCAACCCGCGCGAGGCCGTGCCGGGGTTGCCGCTGTGGCGGGTCGTCGACGTTCGGGACCGGGTCTCGGAGCGCGAGCGGGCAGGCCTTGAGGCGGCGCTGCAGTCGTCGGGGCTGCTCGACGCCCTCGTGCTGGCCGACGGCAGCGTGCTGCACGGCGACGATGTCATCCTCACCGCCGGCGCCCCGGTCGTCGGGTCGTTGAGCGAGCTCCTCGTGTCGGCGGTCCCGGTGGGCTCGCCGGTCGACGCGGCCACGGTGCAGCAGCTGCTCGGGTCGGTGGCGACGGCGGCCGAGGGCGCGGATCCCTTCGTGGCGGTCGACGGGAGCTGGCGGCTGGGGGTGGTGTCCGGGCGGGCAACCAAGCCGCAGGCGCAGTACCTCGGCGCCACCGCGCGGGCCGCGGAGCGGCTGCGATTGCTGGCCGAGCTGGCCGCGCGGACCGCCTCGGTCGAGGGGCTGCGGAACGACCGGGTAGCGGAACGCCAGCGGGCGCGGGATGAGCAGGCAGCGGTGCGCGACTGGGCCGCCGACCTGCCGGATCCGCGGCCCGTGCTCACGGCCCGGACGGTGGCCCACGAGCGGCTCAGAGCCGCCCAGGAGGCGGCTGCCGCAGGGGCGGCTGCGGAGCGAAGGGCGAGTGACAGCCGTGAACACACCGCGACGGCCCGACGCGAGCTGAACCGGCTCACCACCGAAGCCGGCCTGCCCGACGACCGCCTCGCCCTCGGCTCCCGAGGTGAGCGGCTGCGAGAGGCGGCCACCTCCGTCCGCACGGCGCTGTCGGTGCTCGTGGAGCTCGAAGCCGCTCGGGCGCGGGGTTTGCGCGAGCGGGCTGAGGCCGAGCGGCTTGAGGTCGCAGCCGGCCTCGCGACGGCCGCAGCCGGGAAGGCGACCGCCGCTGCCGAACGCGCCGCTGCCGCCTACGACGCCCGGCGGGAGTCGCTCTCGGCAACGCAGCAAGAGCTGGCCCTAGCTCTTGCCGAGGCCGCAGAGGAGCAAGCCGACTCCGCCCGCGCCCGCGAGGCTGCGACCGAGGCGAGGATGGCGGCGGGCAAGGCGCTCGCCCATGCGGAAGAGGCGGTCCAGCGCGCTGAGCGGGCGCGGCAGGACGCTGAACACCGACGACGCAGCGCGGACCAAGCCGGTGCGTCGCTGCACCGCGCCCCCGGCCTGGTCGCTGCCGCGCTGGCTTCCCGAGACGTCGACCCCGACGACTGGGAGGCGCTGCGCGCGGCCGTCCAGGAGGTCCCGGTCGCGGACAGCAACGCGCTGCTCGGCGCGCACCGCGACCTCGCCACCGGCCCGGCCGCTCACCTGCAGATCCGCCTCGAGACCACCGGCGACGACCTGTACGTCGTGACCGGCCGCGACGACGAGGGGCAGGCACCGCTGGCCACCCTCGCGGCGAGACTCTCGGCCCGGGTGGAGCACGACCGGACCCTGCTGACCGCCCAGCAGCGCGAGGTCTGCGAGAAGCACCTGTTGGGCGAGTTGGGCGAGGTCTTGCGCAAGAGGCGGCTCGACGCCGCACGGCTGGTCGCGCACATGAACGCCCTGCTTGAGGGCGTCCGCACCTCACAGGGGATCCGGGCTCGGCTGGACTGGAAGCTGCGCGAGGACGCTCCCGATGAGGTCCGCGGCACGGTCGTGCTGCTCGAGCGACCGCTGGGCTCGCTGCTGCCGGCGCAGCGCGAGCAGCTGCTGGAGCTGCTGTCCTCCCTGATCGAGTCGGCCCGGCGGGACGACCCGGACGCGGGCTATGCCGAGCACCTGCGCACCGCCCTCGACTACCGCACCTGGAACGACTTCTCGGTCCTGATCCGACGGCCGGGCACCGACAACGAGGAGCGGCTTTCCCGCCGTACCGCGTTGTCGCAGGGGGAGCAGAAGGTGGTCTGCTACCTGCCGCTGTTCGCGGCGGCCGCGGCTCACTTCACGTCACTTGCGGTCGAGGCGCCACATGCGCCGCGATTCGTGCTGCTCGACGACGCCTTCCCCAAGATCGACGTCCGCACGCACCCGGTGCTGTTCGGGTTGCTCGTGGACCTGGAGCTCGACTGGGTCGTGACGAGCGAACGGTTGTGGGGTGACTACCCCACTGTGCCGGCGGTCGCGGTGTACGAAGTGCTGCGCTCTTCCCAGGAGCGGGGCGTGCTGCCCTACAAGCACCTCTGGGACGGGCGGGCGCTTCGCGCGGTTGGCGCATGACCCTGCCCGACTGGCTCGCCGCCCCAGCGCTGTCGGCGGTCTGGGAAGTGCTGCACGCAAGGCTTGAGCGGCACGGGCCTACGTGGCGCGGCCGGGTGGTGGTGACCGACCTCGACCCGGCAGCCCAGCGGGCGTTGTCGTCACTGCTCGGCAGGACAGTGCTGAGGCCCTCGATCAGCCTCGACCTGGCCGACTTGGACACCAGGTTTGCTGCGGCGGGCGGTCTGCTCGCGGTGGTGGAGGCCGCGTGTGAACGTGCCGTTGTCGACCGGCGCTCGGAGCGGGACCGCACGGCAGCTCTCCGGGAGGAGCCGGTGGCAGCCGCCCAGGCGATTCTTCCGGACGTGGGCTGGCGCGACGGGTGGCTGTCCCAGCTGCGACGGGTCGCGCCATCGGTGGAGGCAGCGCGCTCGGCGGCTTCGGTGCTGGTGGCGCTGGGCACCGACCGGCAGGTGTCCAGGGTCGACCTGGCAGCGGAGGTGCTGGGCGACGCGCACGCCCTCGACGATGATTCCGTCGTCGCGGGCCTGGTGCTGCGCGGGCTGGCGCTGCGGTTCGATGCCGGGCTGCCCTCAGCCAGCGAGGGACGCCGTGACCTGTGGCGGCAAGCGGGCGTGGTGGGCGACGAGGTGTCGTCCACCTGCCTGGTGCTGCGACTGCCCCTTCTCTCCGGTGCTCTCAAGCGTCGGATCGAGGACGGCGATCCGGTACACCTGACCCGCCGAGATCTTGGGCGGTATCCCCTCGAAGCCGCAGCCGGCGCGTGGGTGCTCGTCTGCGAGAACCCACGGGTGCTCGAGGCCGTGGCTGACTCAGATGTCGATGTCGCCGTCGTCTGCGGCAATGGAAGTCCGAACTTGGTGACCATCGATGTGCTCAGGGCATTGTCGCGCTGCGGCGCACGGTTGAACTATCACGGCGACTTCGACTGGGCCGGCCTCGCGATCGCGAACCGCCTCGTTCGCTCGGTAGGGGTGCGGCCCTGGGTGATGTCGACCGCCGACTACCTCAGCGGTCCCGAGGGCCTGCCACTGCGTGGCTCCGCTGTCGACGCAACGTGGGATGAGCGGCTCTCCGTCGAGATGGCGGCCCGAGGGTGCGCCATTCACGAGGAGTCAGTGCTGCCCGACCTCCTGGCTCGTCTCAGGTCCGGCGTCGGATGAGCGGGTCACCCCGGACCGGGCGTCGGCGTCACATGCTGGGCCCGTCGACCCCTCTCGGCTCGGGCTGCGGCGGCGCGGAGCGGCGATGGTCGCGGATCCGCAAGAATGCTTCGAGCGCGAGCTCGTCGGCGCCTGGGAGGGCGTGCAGGTAGCGCTGGGTGGTGGTGATCTGGGAGTGGCCGAGGCGGTCCATCACGGTCTTGAGGTCGGCGCCGCCGGCGAGCAGCCAGGAGGCGTGCGCGTGCCTCAGGTCATGCATCCGGACGCCCATCGGGACACCGGCGGCTTCGACGGCTGGTCGCCACACTTTGGTTCGGAAGGTGTTGCGTGAGGTGGGCTGTTGCAGGTCGCGCTCGGTCGAGGGGAACAGCAGGTCATCCGGTCCCATCTCCAGCTCGCGAATGCGGGCGCTGAGCAGCTTGCTGAGTTCCTCACCAATCGTGATGACCCGTGGCTTGTCGTTCTTGGGGTAGGGCTTGACCTGGAAGCGCTGGTTGGTGGGGGAGTTCTTCTTGGAGATCTCCACCATCGTTTCCTGTACGACGATCAGCCGGCGCTCAAGGTCGAGGTGCCGAGGTCGTAGGCCGGCGAGCTCCCCCAGCGCATGCCGGTCTCAATGCCGACCAGTAGCAGCACGCGGTGCTGGGCGGGGATGGCGGCGAGCAGCTGCTCGAACTGGGCCGGGGGTGATGATCTCGCGGGGTGGTGTGACGACCTTGGGCAGCGTTGTCTCGAGGCTCGGGTTGTAGGGCACCACCCGGTCGCGCAGGGCAGCTTTGAAGATGCTGGTCAGCATCGTGTGGTACTTGCGGATCGACCGAGCAGACAGCCCGGTTCGGGCGGCCGCGTTGACCCAGCCCTGGACGTCCGTGGCACGGATAGCAGCCATCGGGAACTCACCGAAGTGCGGCAGGTAGTGCGCGTCCAAGATCGAACGGTAGGCGGCCTTGGTGGTCAGCTCGAGGTGCTGCAAGCTGGGCCACCAGGATTGCTCGACGTAGTCGGCGAACCGGACCTGCCCCGCCTTGCGATCGACCCACGAGCCGTCGTGGATCCGCGCCTCGGCCGCGTGCCCGGCCCGCAACGCCTCCGCGCGCTGACGGAAGGTTCCCGCTGAGCGCTGGTGGCCACTCGGGTCGCGGAACATCCCGAGGTAGCGCATCGACCCGTCCGCTGCCCGCCGCGTGTTCACCCAAGCCATCGCGCACCGTCCTCGTTGGGAGCAGCGTGTGTGCTCCCCAAGAGATGTGTGCACGGGAGGGGCAGAAGACGGCGGATCGCTCAACCCGAAACGGGATCTCGGTCAGGGCGATGTCGCGGCGGCAATCCGCTGGATGAGCTGCTGGACCCGCTCGGCGGCGTCGTTGACGTCGCTGATCGGGAACGCCACCTCGGCGGCCAGCGCCGGGTACGTGTCGCTCCAACCATCGAAGACCGTCACGACCGGGGGCCACACATGCATGTTTCGTAGCGCGAAGATCTCCTCACATGCCGCGCGTAGCTCCTCCCAGCCGCTGTCCTCGATGAGCTCCTCGAGGAGCTCATCGACCTCCTGCTCCTCGAGGAGCAGGAGGTCGATGAGGTCGCGAAAGCGGTCGTTGTTCCGGCCGTCCGCAGGAGCTTCCGTGCAGGCGTGCAGCTTCTGGGCGATCTGGTAGCGCACAGATACGCACGGCACCTCCGTCGGGGCGTCGAGTCCCAGGGCATCCAGCGGCTTGCCCGGCAGATGGTCGATCTCTCGGCCAGCCTGCCCCTCAGCCGGAGCAATCTCCAGCTTCACGGTTGCCCAGGAGCGACCGCGGTAGGCGAGCTTAATGTCGACGCGTTGCGCACCGGTCTCGGCGATCGGCTCCAGCTGGGTGCGAGCGGCGGTGAAGTCTCCGTGGCCGCGGCGCAGCGCGGCGTCCAACTGGTCGACCATGTTCAGCACGGCATCGCGAAAAGTCGCATCGAAATCCTTGGTAGCGCGCGCGCAACCCCAGTCGCAGCTCCATGGCCGCCCCCCTTGAGAACGAACAGCGGGTCGAGGTTCTCGTCTCTGGCATGGTCGAGGAGGCCGGCGACGACCATGAACGAGATCCACCGCTGCAGCCGGGCAGGCGCGATCCCGTCTTGTCGCGCAAGGTCGCCGACCCACCGCTGCAGCACTTGGACGTTGTGCGGCGGTTTTCGTCCCGTGCTCATGCCCCAGCTCCGCGGGGAGAGCGTTCCCGTCGCCTCTCACGGAGCGCCGTGATCTCGTCGAGGTCGTCTCGACCGAGGAGCCCCCGTCGTTCGGCCGTCGCGACCGCCTGGTCGATGAGTTGACCCCCGAGCCCCACGTCGATGCCGTCGAGGATCGCGCGACGCACCGTGACGATAGGGATGCCTTCGTGGGCCGTGACGTCGGAGGCGGCCAGAGCGCGTACGTGCAGTTCGTACACGGCGGGAAGGCTGCGACGGAGTCGATAGCCAGGTGGCACGGTCAGGTGGATCCGGGCAGGGTTCACGTCGCAGACGTCATGCAGATCGAGTGCTGTGTCATGACTGAGCACGGTTGGCGTACTGGGCCACAGGGTGGCCTCCATGTACTGGTCCAGGGCGGTGGTCGGCACGATCGGGAACCGGTAGAGACCGCGGGAGAGACGGGCTAGCAATCTGCGGTGGTGCATGAGACGCAGCTGCCCCGGGTCGATCCCCAGCGCACGAGCATCGTCGGCCGTGACATAGCCGTACTGGCCGTTCGCGACGTCGAGGAGAGTCATGTAGATCCGCCCGGGCATGGCAAAAGCGTAACAATATGAAACGGTACTGGCAACGGCCATCTATGCCGACTCGTGAGGGAGCAATCCCAGAAACCGAGGACTATCAATCCCAGAAACCGAGGGGAAGTCTGCAAGCACAGCCCAATTGTTCGGCTGGAGCTCGAACCCGTGCGTCGACGTCGACAGGTGGCAGCAACTGGCGGATCGGTTGGCAAAAAGTAAACAGACTCTCGCAGACGCGCCTGGACCAAGGCGCACCGAGACGGTCGATCTGAGCGAGTAACCGGGTCCGCAGAGGTCCATCAGAGTCCGCTGAAGTCCACCGGCCCGCGCTCATAACCCAGAGG